>CALVVM010000086.1 GCA_944363855.1 uncultured Bacilli bacterium | reverse complement strand
AAAATAAAAGAAAGTAAAAAAATACTTTCCCCTTATACTATAAATTCGTTAGAAATTTGGTACAATAATTTTATAACACATTTTTCTTATGGAAAAAATGTGCCATAAAATACTTAACATTATACCACTTTTTTATTATAAAAGAAAATAACAGTTAACACTATTTTACTTATTATTAACTGTTATTTTACAATTTATTAGTTTTTTTATTATTTTTTTATTATATTTTTGTTTACTATCTATATTTATAGCAATATCCATAACTTCCCATACAGCAACCCAACCTATTATTAAAATAAGTTCTTTTATTATCTCTGGTTTAGTTAAAGTTGAAAATATTAAGAATAACAGACCTACTATAAATAGTATTATTTGTTTACCATCATAAAACTTATCTACTTTCTTTATATTTTTAATAGAATCTTCTAAACTTTTTTTTATAAGTTTATCAATATTATTTATACTTAATTTAGTATTCACTATAATTTCTACATCATCTTTTACTTTAGCTTCATTAATTAAATATTCAATTAATTCACTAGATACTTCATTACTATATTTTTCGTATAAATCTCTTTCTCTTCTAATATTAACTATTATACTTTTCATATTACCACCATAATTATTATAGCACAAAAATAGGTAATTAAAATTACCTATTCATATTTTTTACACACTCTTATCCTTACCTACTTCAATTGGATTTACATGTATTACTGTTAAATATATTTCATCCATTTTCTTTCCTATTTCTTTTTCTAAATCATCAGCTATTTTATGACTTTCAAAAGTAGTTAAGTTACCATCTACATAAATTGTAAATGATATTTGATATTTATATCCTACTGGAGTTGAATTAAAATGTATAACTTTTTTTATCTCTTTATGAGAGTTTATAATTTCATAAACTTTTTTCTTTGTTTCATCAGAAATAGATTTATCCATTAAAACATCGTAACTTTCTTTAAATATTTTTAGGGATGTTAAAATCATCCATATAGAAATCAAAGCACCTACTACTCCATCAAACCAATAAACATTTAATAGAGTAAGTAAACAAGCAAATAAATTACAGAGTGTTATAACACAGTCATTTCTATGATCTTTAGAATTGGCTTTTATAAGTAAATTATTATATTTTTTTGACAGTTTATCTGTATATATAAATAAACATAATTTAGTTATGATTGTTACTATACAAACTATTACAAGCCAAATTGAAAATTCATATTTACTATTATTGAAAATAGAACTAAATGCATCTTTAAATACAAAAAGTCCCATTAATATCATAGCTATACTTATTAGCATAGAATAAATATATTCTGCTTTTCCATGTCCTAAGTTATGATCATCATCGGAAGGAATACTAGCAATTTGATTACCTATAAATGTCATAATACTAGATATTATATCACCCGCACTATTAAAAGCATCAGCTATCATAGATTGACTATTAGTTATAAAACCTATTATAGCTTTTATTATAAGTAAAAATAAATTACCCAATATACCAAATATACTAGCTATTTTTATACTTTTAAATCTTTTCAAATTATTCACCTATATTTTCTATAAAATTAAATTTTTCTATTATATCTTTTCCTATTAAATTATTAACAAACTCTATACATTCTTCATACATTCTTATTTGTTCTTTATAATGAGCATCTATGCTATATACTACTTTAATATTGTAATTAGAAGCAATTTCCCAAAATTCTTTACAAGGATAATAAACTCTATTTTTCATATTAGATAAATATAAGAATGCTTCTGTTAAATTAATTTCTAAAGGTATATTATGTTTTTCGGCTGAAGAACATATTATATGTGCAACTTTAGCTTCTATATCGCCAAAAGACTCTCTATTTATCATATAAAGATCTGGGTGTGCAACTAAATCAGGAATATGTTTTTCCATAGCCATATCTAAATATTTAGCATAAGTCAAAAGTTCTTCATCTGTAAAATCATGATATCTAAATCTAATTAGTTCATTATATTTTCCTAATATAAAATGTTGACCTAATACTATCCTATCAGATTCATTTTTTAATTCTAATAAATCTTCTTCTTTTCCAGGTCTATATTCAATTTCAAAACCAGTTTCTATTTCTATAATTCCTGAATATTTTTCTTTTAATTTTTCTATACTTTTTAAATATTCGTCTTTTTGATTATAAGCCATTCTCATTACTCTTCTATCATCAGTTCCATCTTTATGAGGGCAATGATCTGTAAATGATATTTTTTTAAATCCCTTATTTATAAACTCACGAACAAAGTCTTCATCGGACATTGTGCTATCTGCATGACCACATCTAAAAGTATGCCCATGATAATTAAAGTTTTGAAGTTTTTTCATAACTCACCTCTTATATTTTATTCTAAATTAACAATTTATATTATATCATGTTAGAGTGTGTTAGTAAATCAATTTATTGATTTTATTATTCTTTCTAAGTAATCTATATCTTCTATTTTGTTTATAGCGAAACATTTCTTACCTAAATCTTTTAAGGAAGCTCCTAGGTGATATAAAGTATTATAAATAATTATAAATCTATCGTGAAATAGATTATTATATTTTATTTTTAAATTAGGATATTGTTTATTGAACTTTCTTATATCAGTTGCAGTTAAATAATGCGAACTTGTTATTAACTCTACACTTGCATTTTCTTTTTTATAAACTAACATATCTAATATACTTTTATCTATATAATTATCTATTATGATTATTTTACTATTTGCTTCTTTTATTAAATCTATTATCAAACTATAACTATCATATATTTGTCCATTAAAAAATATTTTTTGTTTTTCTAGTTTTTTAGGCTCTAATTTATCAAATAGTTCATCTATTTTATCTTTACATTCGATTACCTCATACTCTACTGTAGTTAACCTTTTAAATATATCTTTATTTTCTTTTATAAAATGTCTCATTGCTATAAACGCATTTATTATTTTCTTACTTATTTCGACAGCATTTCACTTTTTAACATTCCTGCAAGCATCATAATACCATGCTCTGTAAATACATAAGGCAATTTTCTTCTACCACCATGGCCTTCAAGTACATAATTTCTTTCTCTTCATTACGCGTTATTTGAAAATAAAATTCTTCTGGAAATCTATCAATATTCCTTTTCACTATTTCATTAATTCTTTTAGTTTCATATCCATATAACCTAGCAACATCACTATCCAACATAACTTGTTTATTTCTAATCTCGTATATAAGATTTTCTATTTTTATTTCTTGTAGCATAATTACTCCTTTCAGTAATTACATTATTAACACATTTCAAAAATAAAATCAAAAAACAATTTTTGTAATTTTGTACAAATAATTTAACAAGAATTATTGGTTTCAATCATATATCAAAAGAAACTGTATTAAAAACTTAACAGTTTTATAAAAATAATAAAAAATTAAAAAACTCAAATTATTTTGAGTTCTCTTTCCATAACTTATATTCTTTTTTCATACAAACTCCACATGGTCTATACCCTAATTCTTGAGCCACTTCTTCACTTTCAAAGAATACTCTATTATCTACATAGTATCCTTTATTTAGCCAATTTAGAGCTGATTTACAATCTAGTTTACCATATATTTTTAATTTCTTATTTCCACCTAAAGTCCCTGGTACTTTACTTAAAACTGTACCGCTTTTAGTTAATAACTTATAATCTTTTTTGCCATATTTCAAAAAATTTTCTTTTACCCTTTCTAAAAGCAGCTTATATCTTTTCTTTGTATCTTCATTAGAAAGCAAATATTCTCTTGTTCTTTCTATACCTGTTTCATAATTAGGTAAAGTATTAAATTGGTATACTGTAAGATCAACTATTTCGCCATTTATTAAATTATAATAGTGGCTTCCTGATTCACTCATACACCTCATAATTTTTCCACCTAAAAAATCATTAAGAACTAAAGCAGTAATTGCACATTGACCTAAAGTTTTATTTTCTAAAGTCCATTTTTCTCTTAAACTAGGATAACAAGTATCTTTACTAAAAGACATACTAACTATTTCACATACTTCATCCACTATCACATATATCACCACCTTAATTTTATCATATATAAATTAAGGTGTAAATTACATTTTTATTAACAATATTCCTATAACTATCAATATTCCAGCAATAATTTTTTTTATTAAATTACTTTTTTCTTTAAGTAAAAAATAACTTACAAAAATATTTAAAATAACTGTTAAACTTGAAAGTGGTGCCACTACTATGACACTACCTAACTCGTAAGTTTTTAATTTTGATATCATCATAATTGCCCATGAAACGGATGTTACTAATAATATAATTTTATTAGATTTTTTGTATTCATTAATTATTTGTTTTATTTTTATTCTTTCAAATATAAATATTAATATTAAAGGTATTAAAAAAGTTAATAATACATAAAAAGCTAGATTGAACTCTTTCGAATAATTTACATCCAAAAATAGAGCAATAGATAAACTTATATTAGCAAGTATTCCTAGTATTAAATATTTATTAATCCCAAAGTTTTCTTTTTTATAAAATACTAATAAATTACTAAGTATTATTAATAAAGCACCTACAATTTTATTTAAAACAAATTGTTCTTTAAAAAAGAATAATCCCATAATTATCATGAATACTGTTGATAATTGTTTTAATATATTATATGTAGAAGCATCTATTCCGCTTCTAGCAGTTGTTCCTAATCTATCGTTTAATGTATAAAAAATAATAGCTAAAAATAGGAATATATATACTTTATAATTAGATGGAAACTTAATTTCAAATAACGGTATGATAAGTATACAAGTTAATGAAGAAATAATTTGTATTAGTATTGTTAAGGCTCCACTATTATTCATGCTCTTAGTAACAAATTTATAACCTTGATTAAAAATAGTAGAAACAACTAAATAAATAATTATATAAAATTTATAATTATTTAATAAATTCATATAATCACCTATTTAAATATATAAAAAAAAGAATAAAATATCCTTTTTATTTTTTATTTATTAGAAATTGGGCTAAAGGAATATCGGCTTTTGCTAAATCATAACTAAGTAATTTATCTATAACTACCCATTCATATTCAAAATGATCATGTAATTTAAAATCACCATTTATATATTCACATTCATATAATCTTAAATCTATAGTTTTATTAGGATATTCACATATATTATTTGTGATAAATCTTTTAGCTTTAATATCCATTTCAAATTCTTCTTTTATTTCTCGTTCAATAGCATTTTCTTCTGTTTCGTTCTTTTCTACTTTACCACCCGGAAATTCCCATTTCCCAAATGCATTTTCATCACCTGTAGCACGTTTAGCTATTAAAACTTTTCCATCTTTTTTTATGAGTGCAGCTACTACTATTATCATAAACTTTTACCTCTTAATTTATAATTTTCTAAATCAAAATTGTTTTCTTTAGCTATTATTATCAATTCTTGATTACTTGCTTTTTCTATTCTATTTAATTCAAATACGGCTGCAGGAAACAAATTTATCATAAAAGTTCCATAATAATCTATTAAATCTATTCTTAATTTTTCAAAATCTATTTCTTCATACATAATACTTCTCTCCCTAAGTTTAATTATATCATATTTTTTTATATTTATATTTTAAATTGCTTAACCAATTACTTATTCTTGCTCTATTAAAATAAATTAATAGCCCTAATACAACTATAATTATTAAAGATATTATATTTTTTAATAATGTTGGTTTACTTTCTCTAATATTATTAGAATCAACTGATTTTAAAGTACTTTTAACAACACTATATACTCCACCTTCTTTTGTGGCACTATATCCATTTTTTAAATATGAGGATGGATTAGACGAATATTCTCCACCACTTATAAACCCACTATGTATATCTTTAAATGAATCAGAAAAATTAAATACATCTTTACCAGCTTTACTTATAAAAGTTCCATTTGAAAAACTCATAGAATAAATCAAACTCGTATTGCCTCTACCAATATATTCATAAATAACATTACTATTTTTACTTATAAACTCTCCATTACTAATATTTAACTCTATACCACCAGCATATCCATTATTAGATTCAATTTGGATTGCAGTACCACTTGCTTTTATACCATTATTATAACCTTCTGTAGGCGTTTTATCTTCACCATTAGAAACGACTTTAGCACCATCTATATTTAATATTCCTGACTTTATACCTATAGCAGATTCTGTTCCAGAAATATAAGCTTTACCTATATAAAAAGTTGAATAACCAGCTATATAAATACCATTCCCAGTAGAATTAATTTCTGCTCCATCTGAAATATTAACCACGGGATGAGCTTCTCTATCTTTTATATTACCATTTACATAAACTCCTATACCACTATCACCATTAATATCATCAACAGCATTTATTTTACCATCTAAATAAACAAATACTCCATATGATTTAGAATTTTCATGATTAATAAATATTCCTGACCAACCTTCTAAAGTTACATCACTACCTATGTGAACACCACTATATTTAGTATCTGTTACTTCACTACTACCTACTAGTATAATAGCACCATAATTTGGACTTGATTCTCTTATAGTTCCACTACCACTTATATCCAAAAATCCGCCTTTTATTTGAAATACCTTTTCTTTAGCACTTATATCATTACCATTAAGATTTATATTAACTTCTTTATCAATTACTAATGTATTATCTAATACTACATCGCAAACTAACATAATTGTATCAGTACTAGATGCATCTAAAATTGCTTCTTCTAAATTATCATAATATTTATCCCCTACTTTAGCTAAAGGTGTTATACTTGCATTTGCTCCTATCGGTAAAAAAATACTTAATAATAAAAACAAAATAATTTTTTTCATTGTCCACCTCTATACATTTTATTCTATAAAAAAAAAGAAAATTACTTTCCTTTTACAAATCTTAATACCTTTTCTTTTTCTGGTATTCCACAAGTATAAATACTAGATATTAATCTGTTTTTATTAAAATCTACTAATTTTTTCTCTATATCAAAAGATCCATCTTTTTTCTCTTTTAAAATATAGTAACAAGCTTTTTCTTCATCCTTATTTTTATATCCCATCCCAATAGCTCTTAGTGTATATATATCTGTATTATTTAATTTATCATTCATTTCAAAATGAACATGTCCTTGGAATATACTATCATAATCAGTTATTATTTTACCATCAAATAATGGTTCATTTTTAGAAGATATAAAACCATTAGCTCTCTTATCTCCTTTATGACTTATAATATAATTTTCTATCAATCTTTTAGCATCTTCACTATTTGTATTTAAAAATTGTTTAGAAGCTGTACCTGATTCAAAATTAGCTTGATATGTCCAAGTACTATTATTTACAAAATCCCATCTAACATCATTAGCAAAGTGACAAAGAGCAATTTTTTTATCTCCAACAATTATATCTATAGATGCTGGATACAATTTTAATTTATTTATTCTATGAGTACCTAATTGTTCTTGAGTCCATTCTTGACTTTTTATTTTTTCAGGATAAAAATAATCAAATGGTTCAGTTCCTAATGTATTATAATATTCACTATTACCTGCAACTGACTTAACATCATATTCTTCTAATAAATCAAAAACTTCTTTAGGATTAGGTCCAAGTCCTACATTATCACCTAATGAATAAATTTCAGTAATCCCCCTTTTTCTTATATTTTCTAAAACTTCAATAGTAGGTTCATACATAGAATGACAATCTGTAAAAATTGCGATTTCTCTACCTGTATATATATTAGTTTCTTTATCTAAAACTAATGTAGGCTCTAATGGATTAAGTATATTTTGTAATTCTTTTTTTACATCTGATTCAAATACTCTATCATCTGTATTATTAAAAACCATTTTAGGAGAATCTATTGCTTTATTTACTCCTTGAGTTATTATGAAAGGCAAATTATATTTTGTGTGATATTCTCTTTCTAGTTCATTAGGTATTTTACCTCCTGGCAATATCAATCCACAAGGTTTTAATCCTTCTCTATATAATAAAGCTTCTGAATTATTTTTAGTTACCGCACTTGTTTCTAATATACCTCTTTGTTTTCTATTTATTTCTTTAACTTCATAAGAATTATTATTAATACTATAATTAGTTCCCATATTAGATATAGAACTGCATACAAAACTTCCTGTAGGTATTTTATCAAAAGCAACTATTAAGTTTTTCATATTATAATAATATTTTTGTCCCATATAACTTATAGGACTTACTGAAATAAAATTACTCTTACCAGTAGAAATACCATTTACTAAATTATCCATATTTTCTTTATGGCTTAAAGCATGTCCATATAATACATAATTTTTATCTGAAAAATTATATACTTCTCCACCATATTTTAAAGACAATTCTTGATCTATTACATCATCTTTTTCTTTAACACTTGATAATTTAGTTAAATTAAATTGAGAATCTAATTCATATAGTTTTAATACTTTTTCTTCAAATCCTAAAAATATATTTTGTAAACGTGTTAAATTAGATAAATCTCCTTCAAATATATATTTTAATACTTTAATTAAACCATCTTTATTATTAGTTCTATTTACTTTTTCTATTATAGTTGAATAAAGTAATAAATCATCTATTAAACTACATATATATTTTGAATTACAATTATCTTTTTTTAATGTTTTTAAAGCTCTAGTACCACCTATATTGTATAGTACTTCATCTGCATTATAGAATATTAAATCATTAAAAATATCTTGTAATTCAGTTATAGATGCATTCTTACTATTTATTTTTTTAATATAAGAATTATATAAATTTAATTTAAAGGTACTTAATTCTTCTAAAGTTTTAGGCATACTTAAACCATCTATACTTCTAACTTTAAATAAAAATGATATATTAAGTTTATCTTCCTTAGTTAACTTTTTATTTTCACTTGATACATTTAAACAAAGTTCATAATTCTTCGAAAAGTTTTGTAGGAGTTCTAAAAAGTTTTCTATTATATAAACAGCATTTTCTTTTTCTTCACCACTATAATAATTACTAAAAAAATAATTTTTTATATTTATAAACTCATCAATTTTGTTATTATTAATAATATCGATAATATCAATAAACCAATCACTGTAATTTTTGCTTCCACTACCATATTGCATAAATGTTTGAAAATCGATTCCTAAATTAACTAGGAAGTTTTTTATTTTATTATAATTGTTTATGAGTAATTCACAATTCTCTTCATTGATTATTTGAAGGCAATTAACAAAATCTGAATCATAAATGTCAAAACTTTCTAATATTAATTTTTTTATTTCATACAAAGTATCTACATGTGTTAAAGATTTAATAAGTACACTTCTATCAAATTCCTTTAATTTTTTAGCAACTATTTCTTTATTAAGTTCGATTATTAAATTAGCAATTTCTGTACTTACTTTAACACCATATAAATTAAGAATATCTTCTTCCGGAAAATCTATTAAAAACTTTTCTATTATATCTTTTTTTAAAGTTATTGTTTGGCGCGCTAAATCTAGATGGTGTTCAAGTTCATATAAAAATTTAAAAATATTTTTTTCATTTATTCCTTCTTGAATCATAAATGTTCTAATTATATTAGAAGATGTTCCATAAGTAATTGATTCTATCAATTCTTTTTCATTATAATTTTTTATTTCTTCTAAAAATAAAGGTTTAGCAATTTCAAACATTCTTTGTTGGATTTGTATAGGTAAATTAGTATCTTTATTCAAATAAAATAATCTAATTCTATTAGCAGAAAGTCTTTTTATTTCTGAATCTATATGTTTAGATCTTTTTGAAATTGTATACTCTTTTATATGATCCGGAATATATGGATTATTTAAAAATGATAATAGATAAAAACTATACATAACAGGAACTGATTTTAAAACAGTTTTTTCTTTATTATCTAAAATTATTTGAGATAATTTAGGAACTTTTGAATCTAATAATACTTCAGTTATATTGTTCTTATTTAATTTCTTTACTTCTTTTTCTAAATCTTCTTTTCTTAATTCAATAATTTTATTAGCTAAAGGTTCTTTCATTTTAGTTAAATTTATAGTTTTTAAAAGCGTATTAGTTCTTAAATTATTTATGTATTTATCTATCTCATCTTTTTTTAAAATAAATATTCTTTCTACTAATTCTTCGGTATATAGGTGTGTAAATAAAACATCTAGTATGTTTTTACTATTTATTTTCTTTTTTATTACTTCATCTTTTATTTCATCAGATATTCTACTATACATACTTAAAACAGATTGAATTTCTGATACAGTTACAATCTTAGTATCTATTATATAATTTGATATTTCTATAGAAACATCTTCTTTTAATAAAGTAATTAAATCTTCATCAGTAGCTTTTAAATCTATTATAGCTTTCTTATTTTTTAAATTAATTGATTTATCGCTTATAAGACTTATAATATCTTTATTATAATTTTTATCTATAATATATTTTTTTAATATATTAGGGTAATAATCTTTACGTAACATTGATTCAGTGCTTATATTTTTTTCTTTAATATATTCTTCAATTTCATTTATTTTTGATTGACTTATTTTTGTATTTTTCTTTTCCAAATTATTAATTTCATCACTAATAATTTTTTTAACACTATTAGGCAAACTAGAATCAAATAAATAATCTATTATTTTTTGGGGTTCTAATTTATTTATTGACTTAATTATTTTAGATTTTTTCTTGTTAATAAACATTTCTTTTGTATTTGAATTTATATTTTTATCTTTCAAATATTCAAATACATTTTTTACCCTTTTCTTCATATTGTTTATCCCCCTAAAACTAGCGATTATTCTACATTAAAATATATTAATTGTCAAATATATAGAAAAAAAGAACATAAAGTTCTTTTAGCTTTTTATGGTTCTATAATAAATAGTGTCAAGTTTTCACCAACACTATTTATTATAGAACCTAGATAGCTTAGAAGATGACTAAGCTATTTTTCTTTTATCATTTTATTAACTAATAATCCTACATTAGTTCCTAACTCATTTTTAATCTTTGTAATATCTTCTGCTAAATCTTTTTCTCTTCTAATTGCATTTTTAATTCCAGGTTCAAACTCTTTAAAATTCAAAGAGTTTTTTCTATAGCCACATGCATCATGTAATCTCTTTTCAATATATCTTCTTCCAGAGTTATTCATTTTTCTATTTTTTATCAAATCTTCTTTATTTTCAGAATCAAATTCATCAAAATGCATATATAACCATAATTCAAAACTTGGATTACTAACATACAAATTCACATTATTCTTCTTGCAGAATTCAACCACTTTATCATATTGTTCTTCTGTAAAACTATCTTTATCTCTATCAACTACCATATTAAGCGAATCAACATCAGACGAATAAGTAACATCCTGTGCTTCAAAATACTTTTCAAAGTTTTTGGCCATATCTTCATATGCTTCATTTTTAAATAGATGCATAAATACTGAATCTAAATCTTTATACGGTATTCTATAATTATCACCTTTATACATTTCATCTAATTTTGTAAAAGTACTATCTAAATCAATTTTACCAGGATTTTCATGATCCCAATTTGATAATTTGTTTTTCAATTCCCCTACTGTTACTTCATTAGCAGAATTATCAATAAATGTTTGCAGTAATTTAATGACATGTGTTGGATTACTGTGTCCTTGATTTGCGTAATCTCTCAAAATATTAATAACAGTTACATTTTCTTTTATTAATGATTCATTCAGTTTTTCAAAATATTTTGGTTCTGTTGCAGAACCTTCGGAAGCTATAAAATACTTTTTTCTATAATCGCTAATTTCAGATTCTCTTTCTGTAGCAAATGGTTCTTTAATCCTCATAATTAGTATCTATGTTGGCTATAGCACCAAATCTACCTTCCAAATATGCTTTATCAATTTTTCTATCAAATCTTGCTACATCTTTGAATTCTTCTAGAGAGAATATTCTTGTGCTTCCTTCTTCTGATTTTTCTGCAAACCATATTTCATCACGTCTAACTAAGTCAAAATCTAAAGTCTTTAATTCATGCGTAGTTATTATCAATTGGTTAGTATTTTTTGACTCTAAAAATAATTTTAGTAATCCTTCAACAAGCAATGGATGTAAGCTACTATCTAATTCATCTATTAAATAAACTTTATTATCAGTTAATAGTATATCAAGTAATTCTAATACTCTAATTGTACCATCTGATTCTTCATATGCTCCAAAAGAATATTCACTATTATTGTGCATGAATTTTAAACTTTTTACTTCAAATTTATTATTTTCATCTTTCTTAACAAGATATAAATCATTTTCAATTCTCAATGTACAACTATTTATTTTTGCCTTTTTAGAAATCATTTCAAAGTCATTAATAAAATTAGCAAAATCAACATCTGACATTCTTGATCTAATGCTGTTAATATCATAATCATCAGCTTTAATATTATTAATATTTATATCCATTTTATTTAAATACTTAATTATTTTATCTTTTTTATCAACATAATCTAATGGTAATAATTTATGTGATGCAGGTCTAATAATTATCATTTCATTCGCTAAAAAATTAAATACATTTATAATATCTTTAAAGAAAATATCATTATTTTTTGACATTATTAATCTTCTTGACATTTCAAGTAAAAATAAATCTGAATTATTATTTTTCATTTCCTTTAAACAAGTATTAAAATATTCATTTTTTTCTTTTATATCTGATCCAATTGTCTTTTTCTTTAAATCTCTTTCAAAAATAATTTTTTCTGTAGGTTTAGTCATATCAATCAACCATTCAGAAACTAACTCATTTCTTGAAAAATTTAACTCAAATCCATATGAATATAATTTTTTGTCTATTTCTATCTCATATTCAAAGTATGAATCCTTATTTGGATCACCATTTTTTCCTCTATAAAATTGATTATTTATTAAAGTTCTTATTCCACCATTAAAAATACCTTTAATAATACTTATAGCAATTATTAAATTAGACTTTCCTGAACCATTAGCTCCAAACAATCCAGAAAATTTTAGAATCTTTTTATTATTTGTTTCAATAATATGATTCTCATTATTTCTAACCTTCCCTGCCAACATTGAAAAATGTTGTAATTCATCAAAAGATCTAAAATTCTTAACTTTAAATCCCATTAACATATTAACAATCCTCCTATTCTTAATATAATTATATTACAATTTTTCTCATTTGTGAAGGTTATTATACATCTTTTTTATAAAAAATCAATACTTTTATGTGATTTTTTCACATTTAATGCTGTTTTTTTGATTATCTTGTGATATAATTGTTATGAGGAAATAAAAAGAAGTTCTGCAAAACTTCTCCTCAATGTGTAAGATAATACATCTCACAAACTAATTTTGGATTAACATCCTATTATTAGTATATCACATTTTTGTGATCTTAAAACATTTTCTTTTAATAGGATTGTAAATTCGTTTTAAAGAAAGGAAGTGTTATTATGGCAACAGTTAAAGCTATACATCAAACAAGTACAGGCAAAAACGATTTGTTCATTAACACTGGGAATCATCACAAAATGACACTTAATCAATTTGTAAAAAGAATTGAAAGTGGCAGCTCTGTTTATAGTGATAGATATTACATTAAACATGATAGCAGTGGTAAAACTCCAGTATCAAAACCAAACGGCAGTAAAAAAGACAATCTTGAATAAATTAAGTTTATTATCTTACACAGTCACTAGCTTTGGCTAGTGTTTTTGATTATAGATAACTCTTCGTATTCTTCTTCGATTCCAATTCTTTTTAAGTAATCTTTACCACCATCAACAGCAACTGCTCCACAAGAACATCTTTTATAATCATTTGTACTTTTTGACTCTATAATATCGCCACATTTTTTACATTTGATTTTATTACTTATTATTTCTTCTTTCTTTTCCATAAGTCATCTCCTCTTATGTATTATACCATGATCTTATAACAATTATATCCTACCGTTTGTGGTATAATAGCAATACAATCATACGGATAAAATCTATATTGTCCGTATCACTGTAAAAAAATCCATTGAAGATTTTTGCCGCTTTCGCCACTTTTCTTCAATGAACTATTCTAAAATCAAATTTTTTTGTACCTAAATTGTACCTAAAATTATTTTAGCAATCTTGATGCCTCGCAAACCCTTATAAAATGGGCATAAAAAATGAGAGCACGGTTAAATGCTCTCTTCAGGGGGTTTTGGTTGTGTGTCCTTCACATATAAGCTTCGTAAAGAACACATGGTATGTTACCATACCATTATAAGTATAGAATATTTTTTTTAATTAGTCAATATGTTAATCTAAATTTACTGCACTATTAAGTAAAGTCATTAAATTAGAATAATTGTTAATGTTCCCTGATTCAAGTAATTCATTTGAATCTTCTTTTGCTCTAAGTAATATATTAAAATCTTTTTTAAAATCAGCAAGTCTAAAGTTCATATCGCCACTTTGTCTTACTCCAAATAAATCTCCACTACCTCTAAGTTTAAAGTCTTCTTCACTTATCTTAAATCCATCAGTAGTTTGTGTCATTATATTAAGTCTTTCTGCTTCCCTATCACTTATAAGTACACAGTAACTCTGTAAATCATTTCTACCTACTCTGCCTCTTAATTGATGCAGTTGAGATAGTCCAAATCTATAAGCATCAAAGATAACCATCATAGTAGCATTCTTAACATCTACACCTACTTCTATAACAGTTGTACTAATTAAAATAGTAATATCTCCATTTTTAAATTCTTCCATTACTTTATCTTTTTCATTTTTTTCCATCTTACCATGCATTACACCTATTTTACACACCTTACCAAAAGCACTTATCATTTTTTCTTCTAGCTTATTTACATTCTCTAAATCTATTTTATCTGACTCTTCTATTAAAGGTGCTATTACATATATCTTATGTTTTTCTTTTATTTCTTGATACATTAACTCTAGTACATCCTTTATATCATTATTACTTTTTAAACTAGTAATAATCTCTTTTCTACCACTTGGCATAGTCTTAATACTAGATACATCCATATCTCCATAAATAGTGAGTGCATAAGTTCTAGGTATAGGTGTCGCACTTAAATAAAGTATATCAGGTGTTATACCTTTATTTTTTAAATTACTTCTTTGATTTACACCAAAACGGTGTTGCTCATCTGTAATAACTAAACCTAAATTATTATAGTTTACATCTTCACTTATTAAAGCATGAGTACCTATAATTATATCTATTTGCTTTTTTTCTAATCTTTTATAAATAGTTTTCTTCTCACTTACTTTTAAAGAACCTGTAAGTAATTCTATATTTATATTATAATTTTTAAATATATTTTTTAAGTTTAAGAGGTGTTGGTGAGCTAAAACTTCTGTAGGTGCCATAAGTGCTCCTTGATACCCACTTAAATAGTTTATATATAAAGCAATAATGGCTACTATAGTTTTACCGCTCCCTACATCGCCTTGTACTAATCTATTCATTCTATTTGGACTATTTAAATCTTCAAATATCTTATCTACCGCACTCATTTGATCTGTAGTTAATTTAAATGGCAATTTATCTATAAATTCCATTACCAAAGACTTATCTACTTCTCTTTTTAATCCTATTTTATTTTTCTTATTCTTCTTTAAACTATTCATCTTTAACATAAATAAAAATAATTCTTCATATTTTAAATATGCCATACTTTTTCTTAAATCTAATTCACTTTTAGGATTATGTATATTTATAACTGCTTCTTTCTTTTCTATAAGTTTATATTTTTCTTTTAAATATTCAGGCACATATTCTTCCACTTCTAGAGTTTCAATATTATTTATATATCCTCTTATTTGATTACTACTAATCCCACCTATTTGATGATATATAGGTTCAATTACAGGGATATTAGGTAATTTACTAAATCTAATATCACTAGCTACTATAGTATTATGTATTTTATCAAACTTACCTATCAAAGTTAAAGTAACTCCTGGATTTATTTTACTTTTTAAAAATCCCCTATTAAATATAACTACATTCATTAAGTAATTACCAATATTAAACTTAAATGACATTTTATTCATTTTCTTATTAAAGAAAAATACACTAGGTTTACTTTCTACTATACCATCTATAATTATTTTATCATCTTGAAGTAATTCATCTATATTACTTCTTTTTATTACATCATATCTAAAAGGATAATAACTAACTAAATCTTTTATAGTCATTATCCCATTACTTTTTAATATTTTTTCTGTTTTAGGACCTATTCCTTTTAAAGTTCCTATATCCATAAAATCACCTATATTATATTAGATAAAATACCAAATGATAGTAACATCATTATTACTGATGCGATAAATACACCTAGTAAAGCAGCTAAGAATGATTTTTTCTTATCCATCTCAAGTACTGCAGCAATTAAACAACCTGTCCAAGCCCCTGTCCCAGGTAAAGGTATACCTACAAATAAAGCTAATCCCCAGTAACCATACTTTTCTATTTGTCCTTTATGTTTTTCTATCCTCTTATCTAACCAGTTAGCTATACCATTTATTTTTTTACTTTTACTATTTCTCATCCATTTTAATATTCTATTTATAATCCATAGAATAAATGGGATTGGTAAAATGTTTCCTATCATACAAATTAAATAACTAAGCCATGGATTCATACCAAATAATGAAGCTGCAATCAAACCACCCCTAAGTTCTAGTATAGGACACATTGATATTATAAATACTATTATTTCTTTCATAAAAGGCACTGCAATAAAGCTACCTAAACTTGCTACTATGAAATTAACTATTTTCTCTACCATATTATCACTCCTATATAAGTATATCATATTTTATACTAAAAATATAGTAATCTAAACTTTTTTAATTTTTTGATTAAAAAGTGTTGACAAAAGAACTTTTTTGGATTAGTATATTAAGTACCAATTCGGAATTAGGCGAATTGGTGCTAGTATCACACTAGCCAACCCCTTTTTATTCTTTTATAGAAACTGCTCAGGGGGCAGTTTCTTTTTGTTAATAAAAAAAGAGTTAATCAATAAACTCTACTAATATATCATTAGAAACATATATGTAATCTTTATTTATATATATGTTTTTTTCATCTTCTAATAATTTATTTTCTTTTATTAGTTTATTAACTACCTCTATTTCTTTTATATCTTTGTTATATTTCTTTTTAAATGTTTCTTTATCTATACCTTTAATCTTTCTAAGTCCTAATATAAATTCATTTTCTATTGTTTCATTTAAATTAAGTTTATGTGATTCTTTTACATATTCTCCACTTAAATATTTGTTTATATTTTTAGTATTATCATATCTAACATTATCTATATAACCAGATGCCCCTAATCCAAAACCATAATAATTATCATTATTCCAATAAGTTAAATTGTGTTTTGACTCATAACCTTTTTTACTAAAGTTACTTATTTCATAATGATTATACCCATTATCTTTTAATTTACCGCATATTAGTTTATACATCTCATAGTCTAAATCTTCATCTATATTTTTATTATTATCAATATATATTTTAGTATTAGGTTCTATTATAAGAGAGTATGTAGATATATGAGTTATATCTAATTTTAAAAACTCATCTATATCACTATTTAACTCTTCTAAAGTTTGATTAGGTAAACCATATATTAAATCAATATTTATATTTTTAAAACCTATTTCTTTACAAATTTTTATTTTATTCGCTATTTCTTCTTTAGTATGTTTTCTATTTAAAAAACTTAAATATTTTTCATTAAAAGTTTGAATACCTATACTTAATCTATTAACTCCATTTTCATATAATAGTTTTAATTTATATTCTGTAATATTTTCCATATTACATTCAAAAGTAAACTCACACTCTTTATTTTTATTTAATACTTTTATTACATTAAATAATTTAGTTAATTGTTCTTTATTTAAACAACTAGGAGTTCCTCCACCAATATAAATAGTATCTAATATCTCACCTTTATAATTATTTTTTATTTCTTTTTCTAATGAATCTAAATATTTATCTATCCATTCATCATTCTTTAAAAACTTACAAAAATCACAATAACTACAAATAGTATCACAAAAAGGGATATGGATATATACACTTTTATTTTGTGAATTTACCATTTTCATCCCTTTGTTGCCCTTCTACACTCATATTACTACCTAAGTGTAGATTATTTCTACTATTTTGTAGTTGTATTGCCTTAACTTCATTATATAAAGATTCTGATATTCTAGGTAATCTTGTTTGTAAATCTTCATTTATAACATTTATGGTTACACCCATAGAATTAGTAATCTCTTCTACTGTAAAACCTTCTTTAATCAACTCAGCAACTTTTTCAACTCTTTGTTTTATCTCTTCATCAGCTATTGTTTTGGGTTTATTTCCATTCAATATACTTTGTACATTAAAATATTTTTCTTGATCTATTTTAGGTAATAATTCATTCATCAAAGTAGATACTGTAGCATTACTTATTTTGAAGTGTTCTGCTGCTTTTCTCGTAGAAGAACTATTATCTATAATATAATCAGCTATTGCCTTAGTAATTTCTATTCTTTCATCAAGTGTAAATTTTGCCATTAATCTTCCTCCATAGAAAGTACAGCTAAGAATGCTTCTTGAGGTACTTCTACGCTACCTACCATTTTCATTCTCTTTTTACCTTCTTTTTGTTTTTCTAATAATTTTCTTTTACGTGATACGTCTCCACCATAGCATTTAGCAAGTACATTCTTTCTAACTGCTTTAATATCACTTCTAGCAATTGCTTTAGTACCAATTACAGCTTGAATAGGTATTTCAAATTGTTGACGTGGTATTAACTTTCTTAAATTTTCGACTATAGCTTTACCTCTATTATAAGCAAAGTCTTTATGTACTATTAAACTTAAAGCATCTACTATATCTCCATTAAGAAGAATATCCATTTTAACTAAGTTGCTTGGCTTATAACCTATTAACTCATAATCAAATGAAGCATAACCTTTAGTATAACTTTTAAGCTTATCAAAGAAATCATATACTATTTCTGATAAAGGTATTTCATAATGTATATTTACTCTTGTTGTATCTATATATTCCATTGATACATAGTTACCCCTCTTATTTTGGCATAATTCCATTATAGGACCTATATATTCACTAGGCACAAATATATTTGTTTTTATATAAGGTTCTTTTATTTCTTTTATTTTTTGTCTTTCTGTCATTTTAGCGGGACTATCTACATAAACAATGCTCTTGTCTGTCATTTCTACTTCATAAACAACTGAAGGAGATGTAGCAATCAAATCTATACCAAATTCTCTTTCTATTCTTTCTTCAATTATTTCCATATGAAGTAAACCTAAAAATCCACATCTAAATCCAAATCCTAATGCTTGAGATGTTTCAGGTTCAAATTCTAATGAAGCATCATTTAATTTTAATTTTTCTAATGCTTCTCTAAGGTCAGGAAATTTATTTGATTCAATTGGATATAGTCCACAGAATACCATAGGTTTCATTGGTTTATATCCAGGTAAAGGTTCATTACTAGGATCTTTTTCTAAAGTAATTGTATCCCCTACTTTAACATCTTGAATTTTTTTTATACTAGCACATAAATATCCAACTTCTCCAGTAGTTAATTCGTTCTTTTTTGTTATATGTGGAGTATTAACACCTAGTTCAACTACATCATAAACAGTATTGGTAGCAAACATCTTTATTTTATCTCCTATTTTAACACTACCATTAACTACTCTTATTAAAGTAACTATTCCCCTATAAGAATCAAAATAACTATCGAAGATTAATGCCTGTAATTTATCTTGTTTTTTACCTGTAGGAGCAGGAACTTTTTCAATTACTGCTTCTATTAATTCTTTTATACCTATACCATTTTTCGCACTACAAAGAATTATTTCATCATCATTAAATCCTAAAATTTCTTTTAATTCTTTTTTTACCTTATCAACATCTGCATTAGGTAAATCTATTTTATTTATAACAGGAATAATTGTTAAATCATTTTCCATAGCTAGATAAAGGTTAGCTAAAGTTTGAGCTTCTATGCCTTGAGCAGCATCTACTACTAGGATTGCTCCTTCACAAGCAGCTAAGCTTCTAGATACTTCATAAGTAAAGTCTACATGGCCTGGTGTATCTATTAAATGAAGTGTATAATCTTCACCTTTATAGTTATATTTTAACTGTACTGTATTTAATTTAATTGTTATTCCTCTTTCTCTTTCGATATCCATACTATCTAAGAGTTGAGCTTGTTTTTCTCTTTCTGTAATTGCACCTGTTATATCAAGTAATCTATCAGCAAGTGTACTTTTACCATGGTCTATATGTGCGATTATAGAGAAATTCCTAATATTTTCCTGTTTCATTTCTTTCACCTAGTTATTATTATATCAAAAAAACATATTATTTTAAATATGTTTTTAATGGTTCAAGAATTTCTGGTGTGAAGTAAAATTTACATAATCTCTTATAAAATAAAAGAAAAAGCTCATTTTTTAGTATTAAATTTTAAAATGCGCTTTTTTTGCTATTTTTGCTTGTTTTTTTCTTC
>CALVVM010000085.1 GCA_944363855.1 uncultured Bacilli bacterium | reverse complement strand
CCGTTATTTTGTCATGCAATAATTTATAATATTTAGTCTCAAATTAAAAGACTTATTTCCGTTTTTATACAATTTAACTGAAATAAGTCTAATAAATCAAACAAATTTTTATAAAACGGAATTTAGTTTAAAAATTTGCGCTTTTTATGTAAATTAATTACTGTATATCTTTTTTTAATTCACAAATTATATTAAGTGCTTCCATTGGAGTTATATTCATAGGATCTATTTCTTTTAGTTTTCTCTCTATATCTGACTCTTCTTTAGGCATTACTAAATCTAATGGAAGTGACTCTTGAATCTTTATATCTCTTTTCTTTTCTTTAGATTCATAAATACTTAATATATTGCTTGCTCTTTTTATTAAGTTCTCTGGTAAATTAGCAAGTTTAGCTACATGTATACCATAACTTTTATCTACACTACCATCTTTTATTTTGTGTAGGAATGTTACATTACCATTTTCTTCATGAGCAGATACATGCACATTTTTTAAATATTTAAGATTATTTTCTAAATCAGTAAGTTCGTGATAATGTGTTGAAAACATCATTTTACATTTTATATTATCGTGTATGTATTCAATAATTGATTGAGCAAGAGCCATACCATCAAAAGTAGCAGTTCCCCTACCTAATTCATCAAATAATACTAAAGAATTACTAGTAGCATTACTAATTGCATTATTTGCTTCATTCATTTCTACCATAAATGTAGATTCCCCGCTAACAAGATCATCACTAGCACCAATTCTAGTATATATAGCATCAAATATAGGCACTCTCGCACTCTTAGCAGGTACAAAACATCCTATTTGAGCCATTATAACTGTAATAGCTAACTGTCTCATGTATGTACTTTTGCCTGCCATATTAGGCCCAGTAATAAGTAATATATTTTTATCTTCTGGCATATATATATCATTTGATACATATTCAGTATTTAATACTTTTTCTACTACAGCATGTCTATTTTCTTTTATATCTAATATTCTCTCATCAACTATATTAGGTCTAATATAATTATTTTCTTCTGCTACTGTAGAAAATGATTGTAATACATCTATTTCACTTATTACTTTAGCTATTTCTTGTAATCTTGGTATATATTCTTTTATTTTATCTCTAATACCTATAAATAAATCATATTCTAGATTAATTATTTTTTCTTCAGCATTAAGTATCATAGATTCTTTTTCTTTTAATATTGGACTAATATATCTTTCTGCGTTACTTAAAGTTTGTTTTCTTTCATAACCATACTCTTCTTTTACCATATTAGTCATACCTTTAGATACTTCTATGTAATATCCAAATACTTTATTGTAACCTACTTTTAAAGTTTTAATACCAGTTTTTTCTTTTTCATCTGCTTCAAAACGAGCTATAAAATCTTTACCATTAGTTCTTATACTTTTTAATTCATCTAATTCTTTATTAAATCCTTCTTTAATTAAATAACCTTCTTTAATAGTTATTGGAGGATTTTCATATATAGAATCTTCAAGCAACTCGTATAAATCATTAAGAGTTTCTATATCTTTAAACTTAATGGCATTTAATATATTTTTAATATCAGGTAAAACTTTTAATGAGTTTTTAAGCTGTAATAAATCTCTAGCATTCACATTACCAAAAGCTATTCTACCAGAAAGTCTTTCTAAGTCATATACTTCATAAAGTAATGTTTTTAAATCTTCTTTTAATATAAACTCTTCAAGCAATGTTTCTACTACATCATATCTTTTATTTATCTCATCTTTACTTATCAATGGATTTTCTATATAATTCTTTAACATTCTTGATCCCATAGCTGTCTTAGTTTTATCAAGTAGCCATATTAAAGAGTATTGTCTTTGTTTAAGTCTTAATGTTTCTGTAAGTTCTAAGTTTCTTTTAGTATGTATATCCATCTTTAAATAGTTTTTATTTACTTTGACTATTGCTTTTTGTAAATGACTTAAACTAGTCATTTTTATTTTAGTAATATAAGTAATTAAATGTTTAATAGTTTTAACTAATCTTTCATCTTCAATACTATCAAATACATTTTTATATTCTTCTAAATCTTCTATATCATCAGATATAGATATATAAGTTTTAAATTGATTTTTAAGTATATTTGTAATATTTTTATCAAATGTAGAATTAACTATTATTTCTTTCAAACCTAAACTAACTATTTCACTAACTAACTTACTTGGATTAGACTCTATTAAAGTTACATAAACTATACCTGTTGTTATGTCTGTATAACAAATACTATAACAATGATCAAAGTCTATTATGTTTCCTATATAGTTAAATTCATTTTCTTTTAAAGAATCACTATTCATAATAGTACCTTTACTTATAATCTGAGTAATTCCTCTTTGTACTATACCCTTAGCATCTTTAGCATCTTCTAATTGATCACAAATACCTATTTTATATCCTTTTTCTACCATTTTTTCTACATAAATATTTACAGCATGGTGTGGAACTCCACACATAGGTACTCTTTCATCAAGTCCTGCATTTCTACCTGTTAAAGTAAGTTCTAATTCACGTGATGTAATAACTGCATCTTCAAAGAAAACTTCATAAAAGTCTCCTAACCTATAAAATATTATTACATCAGGATATTCATTTTTTACACTTATATAATGTCTCATCATAGGAGACACTTTATTTAAATCTACATCTGACATCTTCATACGTATTCACCTAATAAATATTTTATCAAATTCATTAAATGAAATCTAGTTTTTAACTAAAAAAACTAGATATTTTTTCTAGTTTTTACCACTTAAATAATCAATAACTTCATCAAATGTAGATGCACCAAGTATTTCTATATCATAATTATTTTCTTTTTTTAATTTTAATGCTTCTTCATAATTTTCATCAAGAGGTACTATAAATAAATCAGCTTTATTTTTAACAGCACTTTTTAACTTATATTCAACTCCACCAATACTACCTATATTACCATCTAAATCTATTGTTCCTGTACCTACTATTCTTAATCCATGAGTTATATCCTCTTTAACTAAAGAATCATAAATAGAAAGTGCAGTAATAAGACCACCACTTGATCCAGATTCATTTTTATCGACAATTACATTTACTTTAGGATTAGTTTCATATTCTTTTAAATTACTTATTAAAATACCTATTATTTTATTATTATCTTCTTCAATTATATAGGCATATCTAGTATATTCTTTATTGTTATTTTTAACTTTAATATCTACTTTAGAACCTACAGATAATTTATTTACTATATTAGTTACATCATCTTTATTGTAAACATATTCATTATTTATAGATATTATCTCATCTCCTACTTTTAAATCACTATTAGAAGACTCAGTTATATAAATAATAACTATTTTATTAGATAATTCTTTTATATATTTATTTGCTTTTTTATAAGCAACATATGTAGCATTACTGATAGATTCATCCATTAAAACTTTATCTCTCATCTCATAAGATTCATAATCTTCAGTATCTAACATAACATCATCTTGTTTTATTACTTTAAAGTCTTTATTAAATAAAGAAAAAATTAAAGTAGGAATAGTTGCCCTGTATTCTTTTACATAAGCTAAATTAAAACTGCCTTCACTTTTAAACCCTTCTATTTCTATTTTTTCACTCATATCAGTTATTCCACCAGGAGCATCTATATAATATGGAAATCTAATTGAAAATACTACTAAAATTAATATTATACTTAATATAAATTTATAATTTTCTTTTAAATATTGTCTCACTTTTTATCACCTATTATATATCTATGATAGCACTTATAATTTTATTTATCAAGAAAAAATAGGAATCACTTCCTATTTTGGTTCAAGAATTTCTGGTGTGAAGTAAAATTTACATAATCTCTTATAAAATAAAAGAAAAAGCTCATTTTTTAGTATTAAATTTTAAAATGCGCTTTTTTTGCTATTTTTGCTTGTTTTTT
>CALVVM010000084.1 GCA_944363855.1 uncultured Bacilli bacterium | reverse complement strand
ATTTTAAGAATAAATCTAATGTTTCTAAATTAAATTCATTAGCATCATCTAGAACTTCATATTTTTTTTTTAATTCTTCATAATTTTCAAACACAGTCATTGATTTAGAAATATTTTTTGATAATATTGGTGTATTATTTAATATGTTTTTAGCATACCCACTTTCTTTAAAAATATTATTTGTAAAGAATGGTAGTGAACAAATATATAATATTACAAATAAAATAATATAATACTCAATTGCTCCAACTACTGCTCCTAATATTTTTGAAGGTATTCCAAGTATTATTGTAAATGTTAAAATCTTTTCAAATATTTTAGTAATTAATAATACTATTCTAAATATAATCATTAATACACTAAATATTATTAGAAAAGCAATTACTTCATATACTAAAATATTAAGTACTGTTACTCCTTTAAATATTCCACCAAAACTAAAGAATGGTAAGTTCTCATATAAAATAACAGAAATATAATTTTTAAATATAAAGGAAATTACAGTAATAACTAATATCCCTAAAAATGAAACTAATTGTCTTGTAAAACCATGTTTAAAACCAATAATTGCTCCTATTAATATAAATAGAACAATTATTAAATCAACTACATTCATAACCAACCTCCATTATAATTATATTACAATTTTGTGAAAAAAGAAAGAAAAAAGTAATAATCAAATATTACTTTTCAATAATCTTACAACTGGTCTAATACCATATCTACTACTAAAAGTAATTGAGTCATAAGTTAATTTACCACTATCCGACATAACCCAAGCATAACCATCACCTGCTGTAAAATTAGAAGTTGTCCAATAACCATAATGAACAAATGAAGTTGTTTGTGATGAATTTAAATTAGTATATAACCAACTATATTGTGAATATACTGTATTACTTTGATTTGATGGACTCCACGTTGTATCACCTGTTATATTAGTAATTGCTTGAGCAGAAAGTATTTTAGCCTTTTTACCTTCGTATTCAATTTCATATGTTGATTCCTCGTCAAGACAGCCTAACATTGCATCATATAAACCACAATATAGTATATTATCATTATCACTACTAGTTAAAGTTTCTACTTGCCAAGAGCTTGTTTTAGTATCTAAATTAGTTAATAAATTATTAGGTTTATAATTTCCAGAACTTCCCCATGCAACAGCATTTTCTAAATTATGATCTAATAGTACATCAACTGTATTAGAACTTGATAAACTACTACTAATTACATTCCATTTATAACAAGTTGAAGTTGTATTACTAGTAGTCCATTCGCTACCAGCACTACATTTTGTACCATTTATAGGATCATAATAAATAACATCTCCAACATTATATTGTTTATTTAATGTTGACACTACAAGTGTATCACTAATTGTTTGAAGCCCATCAGCATTCGTAACCCGAACTTGTAAATTATAACTAGTACTTGAATTTAAACCAGTAAAAACATATGTCGTATTATTTCCATTATCAATCCAACTTTTTCCTTCATCATTACTAAATTCGTATTTAACTATTTCGGATTCTTCATCTATAGCACTGGCAATAACTTGAATAGAATTTTCAGTTATATCTCCCTTTGTTAAACTAACATTAGTTGGAGGTGTTGCATCACCTTTATTACCTTGACGATAATTAACACTCAAAGTAAGACTTTTACTATTCTCTGGAATTTCTGTAGCTGAACTATCCCAAACTACTTTTACTTTAAAAACTTTAGTTTCTCCAGGTTTTAAAGTATCACCTTCATTTAAATCTTCTACACTAAATTTTATATCAGTTGGTTCGGTTGCATTTGCCTCATCTAATCCACTAATACTATCTACAATTGCTTCAAATTTGCTTTGATTTTCAACCTTTATTAAATATTCTCCACTACTTCCTGGTTTTTCTAAAGCAATTCTAAAAGTTGCAGTTGTAGGTGCAGTTATTTCATATGTACCACTTGTTGCCCCACTCATTGTACCTTCCTGAATATCTGTAAATACTACTTTAAAATCACCAATAATATTACTACTACCACTAATTCTTAAATTACTACTTAAAGCTGAATAACCTATTTCCATTATAAGTGAAAAAACTATTAAACCCATTAATATTACATTTTTATTATGTCTTTTTCTACTCATCAATATCCCCCTATTCTTATTTAATTCTAACACATTTTAATTTGTTATTCAACATTTAAATCTTTCTTATTTTTAATGTTTAAAATTTTAAAACAAATAAAATATAATTATTTGTTTTTTTATGATAAAATATTATTGGGAAGTGAGATTATGACTATTACATTAAAATTAAGTAAAAATACACAAGAAAAAATGATAGAATATTTTAAAGATAAACGAAGAACTAAGACAACACCATATGCTGTATTTCAAGCAGATGAGGCAGATACTGTTGTAACTTTATATGAATCTGGTAAAGTTGTTTTCCAAGGAATAAGTGCGGATATTGATGCTTCTTTATGGAAACAAATGGAACAAAAATTAAATCCAGGTAAAAAAGTTGAAGAAAAAAATTCTAATGATAAGAAGAAAAAAGATAAAAAAGAA
>CALVVM010000083.1 GCA_944363855.1 uncultured Bacilli bacterium | reverse complement strand
TATAATTATTAAGACACATATTTTTACCTCCAATGTTTGTTTACTCACTTACATTGTATCATAGGTAATTCTATGTGTCTTTTTTTATGTCCTTTTCGGACACTTACTTTTTCCATTTATATTTTTTCTATATGATTTTCTATGCAATATTTAAATAATTTATTATAGTAATTAATTGTTTTTTTACACATTTCGTTTTTATATAATTTTAATTTTGTATATAAATCTTTTAAATCTTCTATATTTTCAAAATTAATATTTTGAAAACATCTATCTATCAAATCTTTTTCTAATGTTTCTTTATCTACATTATCAATATTTTTTATAGTATCAAAAAACAAATTAATATCAATTGTATTTTTTAATATTTCAATCTTTTTTTCATAACTATTTTCTTCTTTTATAAATTTTTCTACATTTTCTATTTTTTCTTGTTTAACTTTTTTATTTACAATTTTCACTTTATTAAATTTTACTTTATTATTTTTTTGTTTTAATTTTTTCTTTTTCTTCAAACGTTTTTTTATAATAAATAAAGTTAATAAAACAAAAATAACTATTCCAACTATAATAAGAAATACTGGTACAGTATAAGCTTCTACTTCGTATTTTATATCATCTAACAGTTTTACATCTATACTATTTATTAATTCATCACCATAATATATTGAAACACTACCTAATTTACTTCCTTTTTTGTTTAAATAAGTTATTTTATTTTTTCCTTTATACTCATAACTTATTAAAGATTCATCATAATCATTACTTAAATATAAATTAGTATTAATATCAACAGTATATTTTTCTTGTTTACTATTTTCTATTGGTATATCAAAAGAAGTTTTATATTCCTTATAACTATAATTGTTAAAGAAATATTCATATATTTTAGAATTATCAGTTAATAACTTTTTATAATCATCAGCATAATCAGTAACTACAATATATGTTATACCATCTTTTTCTCCATATGAAACTAAAGAGTGTTTAGCTAAAGATGTATATCCACTTTTGCTACCACTTATTAAAGATAAATCTAAATCATATTTAGTATCTCTTTTATATAATGGCCCATTTATTTGTATATCTAGTCGTTCTATATAGTGCATAGGTGTTGAAATTATTTCTTTAAACGTTTCATTTTTTATGCAGTATTCCATTATTTTGGCTATATCATGTACGCTTGAATAATTATCTTTATCTTTACCTACTGCATTTGAAAAATATGTGTTTTTTAGATTTAATTCTTTAACTTTTTGATTCATTAAAGAAATAAATTCTTCTTCTGTATCTGTAGTAACTCTAACAGCTGCATTAACAGCATCTGATCCACTTCTAAGAAGAATTCCATATAATAATTCTCTTATAGTTACTTCATGTCCTGCTTGAAAGCCAGTAGTTGTATATTCATACATATCCCTTAAATCTTCATCTTCTATTGTAATCACTTTATCCAAATCAGGATTTTTTTCTATAACTAAAATAGCTGTCATTATCTTAGTCATACTAGCTACTTTAACCTCTTCATTAGAATTCATCTCATACACTACTCTATCTAATGTATCATTATATACATAGACATATTTAGAATTAAGATCTAATGCCTGAACAGTTATACACATAAAAAAAGTTATTAAAATTAAAAATATTTTTTTCATAAATACCTACTTCTATTATATAGACAAGGTAGATATTTCTATCTACCTTGCCAAACACTTACTACATTAACATTACTTGAATGAGGAGCAGGATTAGGAAGTGGCATTTTTATAATCATAGGCACTTTAAATGCACTACCGAATGCTACACACATTCCAGGTTGAAGACTTTTTTGTTTCTCCATTATTTCCGCACTCATATTTGGTAACATTTTCTTTATATATTCCAAATCTCTTGGATGTGTCATTTTTAGTATTAAGAAATTACTAATTTGAGAAATAACTGTTTCAGAAAGTTCTACTGGTCTTTGAGATACCAAATTAAGTATAAGACCAAACTTTCTTCCTTCTTTAGCAATTCTTTCAAAAATATTATACCCAAGTAAGAAGTTATCACTATCACTTTGTACATATCTATGAGATTCTTCTAGAAGTATGTGGAATGGAACCGCACCTCTATTAGGCAATCTCTTAGTAAAATTAAATAACATTTTAGAATATATTTTAACTATTGTTTTGGAAAGTCTATCATCTGTATCTTCTAAGTTGAAATTTATTATTTGGGATTTTCTATTATTTTTAGCTACTAAACTAGCTACATATCCGTTTAAATCTACATAATTAGGATAATTGAAGAATGCTCCACTATCACTTATAGCTATGGAGTGTAATCTAACTTTTAAAGTTACAGCTTCATCATATAATTTTTCATTTCTTAAAAATCCATCACTTATTAAAGTAAAATCTAAAGCTTTTTGCAATGTATTTAAATCAAATGCATGATCGTTAGATGCTTCATAATTATCAAGTGTTTCATCTATAAAGCTAGTAATATACTGAGTAATTAAAACACTTTCAGTAAACTCACCGCTTCTATCTATTGTAAAACACTCTCTAAATTTTCTTGTATATCCTACACCTTCTATAGGTGTTTCTAAATTAAATTGTGGTGTTTGACATCCAGCAATTATAGTAAATATATCATTTCTTTTACTAGATGCAGTTTGGTTTGTATATAAAGTATCAAGTATTGCTTTAGCTATCATATGATTTTTAAATCTAATAGATTCTTCTGTATCAGTTGAAATAATACGCGCTAATTTTATCATTTTTTCTATTATTTGTAATTGAGAATGTTTTTCTGCTTGTAAAAGCAAAGCAAAATCATCTATATCAAGTAACCATAACGGAATACATAAAAGTTCTCCATTTTTATCTTGTTTATTAGTTGTATAATATTTAAATTGATAATTAGGATTAACTTCACCTAATCTTTCAAATGCATTGTGGTATTCTCCATATGCATCAAAAATCATATAGTTAGCTCTATAAGGATTAAAATTTTCATTATAAAACAAGCTTTGAACAAAACTAGCAACACTGTAAGATTTACCACTACCTGTATTACCAAATATAGCTAAATGATTACTACATATAGTATTAATATCTACATAAATTGGTTTATCTCCATATAAAGGACTAACACCTAATTTAAACATTCCTTCTCCATTAACACCTGTAATTAGATTTAGTTCTTCTTCAGTAACCATTCTAATATTTGCTTCCAAAGTTGGTTTTCTAAGTACTCCACCTATAAATTTACCATCTTGAATGACACCTAAAAAATTTACTTTAATTATTTCTTTTGAGACATCTGCTACTTCGCCAAGTACTTTTCTTTCAGCATCTTCAAAAACAACATGCATATTCATTAAATCCATGCTTACTGGAACACCTTCTGGGATTGCTATATGAGCTACACTATCACTAATATACACTATTTTACCAAACATAATATCACCCTAAATTAATTCTTCTATCTTTTCTTTTATATCAACATCTACATTTTCTAGTAACTTTTCTATTTTTTCTTTATTACTATATAAGTTTAATTTTTCTTCATAATAATCTAACTTAGTTAATATATCTTTTATATTTTTATGAACTGCATTACGACTAACATTATTGTTATCTGCTATTTCTTGTAAAGTTAGATTATTAAAATAATAATCTGTAAAATATTCTTTTTGTTTATCAGTAAATAATTCTCCATAATAATCAAAAAGATATGAATATTTTAAATCCATTAAAATACATACTCCACAAGTGTTGTTATAGCAACAAATAAACCAGTAATAATATAAATAGATGTCATATATCTTTTTTTATAAAACTTAACATTATTATAAGCCATAGTAAATAAAATCATACTTAATATAGCATAAAAAGCAGGCATAAAAGCATCACTTATTAAATTAATAATTCCAAATATAATTACTAATTCAGTTAATACAACTTGAACAAGTAATCCTACTTCTTTAGAACTATATTCTTTTAAGTCTACTATTTTAGTACTCATTCCATTATTTTCTTTCATATATCCTCCTACATATCTTTAAATAAACCATATATATATTTTTCTATATCAAAAGTTCTTAAATCTTTTTCTTTTTCGCCAAGACCAACAAACTTAACTGGTATATTAACATCTTCTTTTATAGCAAGTACAATACCACCTTTAGCAGTACCATCTAACTTAGTTAACGCAATACCAGTAATATTAGTTATTTCTTTAAAACTTTTAGCTTGACTAATTCCATTTTGACCAGTAGTCGCATCTATCACAAGTAATGTTTCATGAGGAGCATTTGGTATAAATTTACCAATTACTTTATTCATTTTTTCTAACTCATTCATAAGATTTACTTTATTTTGTAGTCTTCCTGCAGTATCTATTAAAACTACATCATAAGATTCATCTATTGCTTCTTTAAGTCCATCATAAACTACACTTGATGGATCTTTAGATTCACTAGATATAACCTTAGAATCAGTACGATTACCCCATTCTATTAACTGTTCAATAGCTCCAGCTCTAAAGGTATCTCCAGCTATCATCATAACTTTTTTACCTTCATTTTTTAACTTATAAGCAATCTTACCAATAGTAGTAGTTTTACCTACACCATTTACTCCTACAAATAAAATAACAGTAGGTCCACTCTCACTATAATTAATCTTATTTACAACTATATCATTATTAACATATATTATAAACATTTCATCTATTATAACTTCTTTTAAATCTTCACTATTTATAATATTTTCTTTTTTTACTCTTCTTTTAAGTCTATCAATAAAGTTCATAACAGTATTAACCCCTATATCTGACATAATTAAAATTTCTTCTAATTCATCAAAATACTCATTACTAACTTTCTTATATTTATTATTAAGTAATCCTATTTTATTAACAAACTCTTTTCTTGTTTTTTCTAATCCTTTATCAAAAGCTTGTACTTCCTCTTTTTCTTCTTTTTTAAATATATTTTTAAATTTATCAAAAAGTCCCATTTCCCCACCTCTATAATCACTATATCTATTTTACTATAAATTATAAAAAAAAGAAATAATTAACTATAAAAAAAGTAAACTTTTTAGTTTACTTAAAAATAATACTTTCTAGGTTTCAAACCATATGTTTTCGCACTTTCTTCTTTAAAATTTACTATTTTATCAATATCTTCTTTTAACAAATAATAACTTCCATTTTCATCTATATTTAAAATATTACTTAAAGAATCAATTTCTACATTTTCTTCTTTTTCTAAAAATTCTTCATTTATTCCATCTACATTACTAATACTTTTAGTATTTAAAATTAATTCTCCATTATTAATATCGTAATAGCTTCTTACAGTAAGTATTTTTTGACTGCCAAGTATTTCTAAAATAGTTACTGAATCTAATATTTTTTTAGTAATAAACTTTTTACCATTTTTATTCACTAAATAACAATTACTACTTTTATTAACTTTTAAATATTTATCTGGAAATTCATTAAATGTCTCAAAATCTTTTAATACATTTTCTTTCATTTCAATCACCTGCAAGTATTATACTAGAAAATATTTAAAAGTCAAATTATATAAAAAAGATTGAATTTAATCAGAGACTGCTGAAAAAGTATACAAAGATAACTGTAAACTATATCAGTAGTCTTTTTATTCTGGTATAATATATATAAGGAATGATGGTGGTATATTATGCTAAAGATGAGTAATCAATTAGAATTAA
>CALVVM010000082.1 GCA_944363855.1 uncultured Bacilli bacterium | reverse complement strand
ACAACTTCACAATATTCTTTTAAATAATCAAACTTTCCTTCCCAATCAGAACCTACAGTAAATATATCAACATCATAACGTTTAATATCATCTATTTTTTGACCTTCATATTCTTCTACTACAATTTCATCTGCTAATCCAGTTGCTTTAACCGCTTCTATTCTCTCTATGAGAGAATTCTGAACATTAATTTTTCCTCGTTTTTTATCAAAATCATCTGTTGTAATACCAACTATTAAATAATCACCTAAACTTTTAGCTCTTTCAAGTAAACGTATGTGTCCATAATGAAGTAAGTCATATGTACCATATGTAATAACCTTTTTCATTACTTGTCTCCATCTATTTCAAAGAAAGCGTCTAGAAAAATTTTCATAGCATCTACTGATCCTACAGAAACACGAATATAATCTTTTAGAATCCCCTTAGAATAAGGATGTACAAGAATCTTTTTTTCTTTTTCCAATCTATCTGATATATCTTTAGCATCATGTTTTGGTTTAATAAAAACAAAATTACCTTTACAATCTCTACACCAATAATCATTTTTTTCTAATTCTTCAAGCATATATTTTTTTCCATCTTTTTCGCTTTTAATTAAATCTTCTATTACTTCTGGATTATCAATCAATCTCTCAGCAAAAAGTAAAGCTATAGAATTAACATCAAAAGTTAATCTTAAATTTTTTACATAATGTATTAAATCTGGATTACTTATTATAACACCTAATCTACAAGCAGCTAGTGACATTAATTTTGAAAAAGTTCTTAATAAAATAACATTTTCTTCTTCTAATGCATATTTTAAGAATGTTTTATCATAAAAATAGTGATATGCTTCATCTATTATAACAATTGCTCCCACTTTTTTTGTTTTCTCTATTACTTTTTCTAATTCATCTTCTGTGTAAACATTACCTACTGGATTATTTGGATTTAATAAAACTACTATTCTAGTATTTTCAGTAATAGCATTTAATAATTTGTTAATATCTATTGTCCAATCTTCTTCATATTGAACTGGGACATGATTTAGACCTAACAACATACAATTTACCCAATACATCTCAAAAGATGGAGCTACTGTTACAACATCTTTACCTTTTTCTCCAAATGTTTGTAAAACATATCTAATTGCTGTATCAGAACCATTAGTTGTTAATAAATTTTCATATTTTACTCCTTCACCCAAAAAAGAAGCATATTTGATTAAAAACTTATCTGGTTCAGGATATATAGAAAGAAATTCAGGTGTAATTTCTTTTAATACATTATCTACAAAAGTCTTAGGTAATCCTTCTGGATTTTCATTCATATCATATCTTTTATAATCATATCTTCCTTGCATTGGAAAAATTCTTTCCATTTTTTTTATATTTTCATCTATATAAACTTTCATTTTTCTACCTCCATCATTTCACTTTTTTATATAGTTTTCCCCAATCGCAGCATTTTATAAAGCCTATTTTCTCATACAATTTAGTAGATTCTTTTGTATAATTCACTAAAAAAACTTTTTGATTTTTTTCTATAAGTTTAGAGCAAAAGTTTTCACAAACTTTCTTTCCTAAACCTTTGTTTCTATAATTATTATCAACTATTAAATTAGTTAATATTGCGATTTCTTCGTTTTCAGCGCCTGTACATACATGCGCAATTATTTTATCATTATCTTTTAAAATAAAATTTCTACTAAATTTTTGTTTATATCTCTCTAACAATTGATTTTTCAAATTATCGTATGTTTGAGAACCGCTAAGTCCTTCATCGCTCATCAATAGTTTGGTAATTTTTCCAAAATCTTTTTCTTTTGCTTCAACTAAATCTATCTTATCTACATTATCAATATTAGATAAACATCTAATAGAGCCATACTCAACTAAATAGTCATTTTTTAATATTCTTTTTTCCAAATTTTCAATAATTATTTTTTCTGCACAAATCATAGTAGGATTATTTTTTAATAAAAAATCAGTCAACTCATTATAATCAATTTCTTTCTTTTTGGAATAAACATGTATAGTGTTATAATATTTTAAAATTAATGAACAAACATCTAAATCATTATATTGCAAGTAAACATTAACGTGTTTTGTGTTAAATCCATATCTTTTATAATTTAAATATAAATACAAACATTTAGAATAATCATCAGAAATATATGAATCTATTTTTTCTTTGTCATCTACGCTCGCTAATACAATCAATATATTCACTCCTTTCTAATTATTTTTCCATACCTTTATTTTATGAGTAACTCTTTTATTTTCGGGTGGTAATTCCATATAATTACCATATCCACGAGATAAAATGGTAGCATAATCCTTTAACCCATTAACCTTTAATCCTTCAAACAAATATTCTTCATTTATCAATTCACTTTTATGAAATATTTCTTTTGATGAACTCCAAACATTATTATGAACACAATCACACTCATCATAATTATATTTAGTACAAGCTTTATAATAAAAGTTTAAAAAATTATCATATTTCCATAATTTTAAAATTTTCATAAAAATTGACTTTAAAACCTTTTTATATTTATTACTATATGGCATATCAATATTGTTTTTTTCATTTCTTTTTAAAGAAAATATAGTTTTATAAAAATTTATTTTTTTCCAAAATTTTTCATTTTCTTTTGGTGTTCCATCTAAAGGAAAAATATCAATCCATAAATATTCATCACATTTTTCTTCTTCCACTACACTTAAATTTTTATTTATTATTTTAATAAAAGGAAAATCGGAATTACCTATTTCAAAACCAATTGCTTCTAAATTATTAGATATTTTGTTATTGTTATTTTTTAAATATTCTAATAATTTATTGTATTCAGGCCTTGTCATAGCTAAATCTATATCATCATCCCAAGGAATAAATCCCTTATGTCTTACTGCACCTAGAAATGTTCCTGCCCAAACATAGTAATTTATATTTTCTTTTTTAAAAAACTCAACCAATTCTCGTAACATTTCTTTTAATTCAGATTGTATTTCTTCTAATGTTAAATATTTTATGTCTTCCATATTGCACCTACTTCTTTAAGTATATATTATAACATAATATTAGTATGTTTTAAATAATTATTCTATTGTAATTACTCTTTTCTTTGTACTTGTGTTTCCACTCGGATCTTTTGCTGTATAAGTAATTATATATTTACCAACTACACCAAAATCTATTTCACCAGAAAATTCTATATCACAATATCCACTATTATCTTCACACGTTACATCTTTTAACAAATTTAAACTTGTTATATCCTTACTAATTTTATTTTCTTCAGGTAATATAATACTTGGAATTGTAATATCTGCAATTATAACACTTAATATTGCTGTATTAGCATATCCGTTATTATCTACTACAGTATAATATACTTTATATATCGCTGAATCAGTTGTAACTATATTATCAGCTGGTATATCATTTAACAATGTATATTTTTTCACTTTATCACTTAAATCCACACCATTCACAGAAACAGCACTATAATTAATATTTGTAAAATCTTGATTTAAATCTAATGTAAGTAAATAATTACCATCTGAATTTTGTGTTAAACCATCTAAAGTTATTATTGGTTTTAAAACTTTGGATTCATTTAATTTATCTACTTCTACTTTATATAAGTAATCCCCATTTAACTTAGCATGTATATCTTTATTTTCGTATCCAGTACCTACTTTATTTATACTAATAACTAATTCATCTTGAAACCTTTCATTTGTTTCTGGATCAGTTAAATCATAATCAATCAAACCTTCATATTTTAATTCTCCTAAAGTTATGTAACTAACATTATCTTCTTCAGGTAAATAATTTATATTTTTTAATGAATAATCATATGAAGCGTCCAAAATTGTATCTATTTGTTTTTTATATAATGTATTTTTACTTTGATCTAATATTTCTGTCATTAAAGGAACCGAAATAACAAATATAATAGCAAGTATAATAAGAACAGCTAGTAGTTCAACAAGAGTAAATCCTTTTTCTTTCATACCTCACCTCATTCTTTTACAAATATGCTTAAAATTTTAGCAAAGTTAAATAATATTTTATTACTTTTTTTTATAGCATAACCTTTTTCTAGTGCTTTACCACCTATCGTAAGCGCAGAAATAATGCCCATTATTATTAATGTTACTAATAATTGATTAAAGTCATAGTGTTCTACTATTTTTATAGCAATAACTGCTCCAGTTGATCCTGAAACTATACCACATATATCTCCAACAACATCATTACAAAAACTTGATACTTTATCTGCATTTTTCTTTAATTTTAAGGCCATTTTAGCACCTTTAACTCTTTTAGCAACCATTGAATTAAATTGAGCTTCTTCTGCTGTAGCTACTGCAAGTCCAATCATATCAAAAATTACACCAAGCAATATAAATACTAAAGTTAAAATAGCTCCTAAAATTATACCTACATTAGGTATAATCGTTTCCGAGATAAGTGTAAATATTATTGATATTAAAAAACTAGAAATAACTATTTTTATTATCCAATTATAATCTACTGTATTTTTTTTCTTATTATTTTTCTTCATGTTAACCTCTATATTTGATCTAAAATACTTAATCCTTCATTCAATTCATCATTATTTGTATCAGGAATAACGTTTTCTTCTATTGTTTCTTCTTCAGGAATTTCTTCTGAAACGATATTTTCTTTCGGTTTCTCGTCTGGAATAACAACATCTTCTTTATTTTCTTCTTCTACTTTATCATTAACTTCTTCTTTACTATCTATTTTATCTTTAACTGTATCTTTTTGATTTTTTATTCCTATAACTAATAATATAGACAAAATTACAACTATTAAATAAAGTATACCAACAATGATATAATTTTTTTTCATTGTATCTTTATCTATATCTATAAAATCTTCATCTATTATTTCTTTTTCTACTTCATTTACTAAATTTTCTTCTTTTATTGTTTCAGTATTTTTTATTTGCTCTGTTTCAATATTTTTATTTTCTTCCATCTTATATCACCTATTATAATTTTAACACAAAATACTTATTTTAACAACAAAAAAAGACTATTCAATAGTCTTTAATCTATAATGGCGTTAATATAATTAACTTTGCATCTTAGGTCAAGTTGGATTTCCCTAAACTCTACTTACCGTTACCAATAAGCGGTTCCCCTTTAAAGACTTCAGTATATTGTCACCAGATATACTACTTGATTGCCACTTAGTATGCACTGCAATCCTATATTAACAACACTCTAGAAGATTTCCTCACCAAATTTTCATTATTAATTCTTTTTTGCAAACAATATTTCAAATTGCAACCTATATAAGTTCTAGCTATAAACTTACTAGGTTGTTAACCAATCATCCCTATTACTCACTCAAGACAAGCTACACTACCCGCAACTTTCACCACATGGTAGGTTTAATCCTATTTCGTATTCAGTCCGTCAGTTTGTTCGTATAGGCCAAACACAAGAATAGGTCTCCACGAATGGTGGGTCATTTACATATGCCATTATGGATGCCCAACACTCTCATTTCCAGCACTCACCCCAATTTGGGCAAAAGAAGCAAGCACAAGAAGTTTCACAGATATGCTCTTTAACGGATTTTTAGCCCCGTCCTCATAATAAATCTCTGACTAGAATAATGTGCCATCGACATTTAACATGTTATCAAATTTAAAAATATTTGTCAAATTGATAAAAAATGCTATTTTCTATTATATTATATGTAATTATATTTTTTAAATAACTAATTATTATCTATTTCTTTTTCTATTATTTTAATAAACTTATTTGTATTACTTTTATATTTTTTAGGTTCGAAGCTCTTAATATTTTTTAATATCTTTTCTAAATCTTCAAAATCATTTAAAGATAATAAGTAACCTTCTTTAGCAAAATTATCTATTATTTGCAATTGATGATCATTAGTGTGCTCACCGTATTTTTTTAATCTTGCAGCAGCAATTACTTTTTTTTCATTCTTTAAACCTGTAATTATAGAACCTACTCCGCCATGAGTTATTAAAATATCGCATTCAGAAATAAGCTTATCAAACTCATCCATAGGTATTAAATCAAATATTTGCATATCCTTAGATTTAAAATCTGATGTACATCCAGCTTGTACTATAACTTTTTCTTTTATTACTTTTTTATCTATAAGATTTTGTATAGAATCAAGTAATCTTGTAAATTTTTTATCTTGAGTTCCAAGTGTAACTAAAATCATACTATCACCCTAATTTTATTTTTAATTTTCTTTCTAATGTTATAAATACTTTTCTTAAGAAACCACTCCCGTACCTATTGTTATGTTTTTGGGTTTCAAAAATTGCTTTAAAAGATTCAAAATTATTACTTACACCTATTCTAGGTATTAAATAATCATTTGAAGTTTTTGTTGCTTTTTCTGATTCTCCTCTAAAAGCTAATTTATAATTATTATTTTTTAAAGCTTTTATAAAGTCTTCAGTATCGGTATTAAATGGATAAGTCATATATTCAAACTTATATATTTTTTCCATTTCTTTGAAATCCGCATCTATTTGTTGATAAGTTAGAGTTTCTACTCTTTTTTTATTGCCTACCATTTTGTGTAATGCGTATGTGTGAGAACCATAATCAGCATGCTTTAAACTGTTGTTTATATCTTCCGCTCCAACTGTACCATATCTATTTGGAGCAAACTCAGGAGTAATTTCACCAGTATATTCACCAATTAAAAATACTGCTGCAGTCATACCATATTTTTCTAATAAAGGTTTTACTTGATATTCAAAAGAATAAAATCCATCATCAAAAGTTAACACAACTGCTTTTTTGCCAAAATCACATTTTCCTTTTTTCCAACAATAAAACTCATCTAGTGATAAAGTTTTATATCCATTATCTTTTAAATATTTTAATTGTTTTTCAAACATTGATAATTCTATTGTATCAGGTTTACTTTTATAATATTCATCTATAATCACATCATGATACATCAATACTGGTATTTGCTCAACATTTTTATTATAGTTTACCCATACTTTAAAACTAACTATTAAGCTAATAATTAAAACAATTACTACTATTAAGACAACATACTTCTTTTTCATAAACACTCCTACTTAATTATACATTCATCCAAGAATCAATTTTATCGCATATCGAGTTATATTTGTTTTTTAAAGGTTTAATAAATTGTATACAATTTATTAGTTTATTTAGGATAAATAAACTAAACTTTCTAATGTAATCTATAACTGCACACCCTATAAATACAGTTAAAACAACTATAGCTACCCATATAAATATTTTATAACTACCTATATTACTTAATTTATCTAATCCAAACCAAGAATATAAGGTCGGTCTAAATACTGCAGTTTCATGTATTAAATAAACTGGAAATACTACAGCAGATAAAATATTTATAAATCTATTTTTAAATTTTAAAAGAGCAAAAAACATAAAAAATCCAACTGATCCGATTATTACTAATGGATTATCATAATTCATAAACACAGATTTAATTCTATTACCAACTAAATAGATAAATCCATCCTTGCTCATTAAAAAATTACCTACTCTAAATAAAACATAATTAGCAATAAAACAAAGTATAAAAATTGATATAGATATAAAAATGTTTTTTATGAGTTCTACTTTATTTTTATACATTTTTTCTTTTATCTCGTCATTTATAATATATTCTCTTAAATAAGCTCCAACTAAATACATAAACACAAATTGCACTAATGAATATCCAGATGAATTAGTAAATATTTGTTGATTAGTAAGTGTTACTAAAACCGAACAAAATATAAACAAAACTATAAGTAAGTTTCTAAATGTTTTTCTATTTATAGATTTTATAAACTTATTTATAAATGGGGATAAGCAATAAAGAACTAAATAAATCTTTATAAACCAATAATTAGAAAAGTCAAAAGGTGAAATTTGCCATAAAAACTCTGATTTACTCATGTCAAACCAACCTAGTGAATATCCTAAAGAAGTAATTAATACTTTATAAAAATAAGTAATAAATAATAGATTTATAAATTTTTTCATTTTAAATTTAGATTTAGATTGAAAATATCCAGTTAACAATATAAAACAATTTACTTCTACCAATATAATTGCATAAACAACACGAATCATAGAAGCAATATTAGGATTACTTGCATTTAATACTCCTCCCCAACTAAATGTATGACCAGTAATAATCATGAGCATACAAATAATCCTTAATAGTTCAAAATTTGATTCTCTTTTTAACTTCATAAACCCTCCTGAATTAATATATCCAACCTGCGTAAATTGCTTTTGGATATAATTCTAACATTTCCTTCCACTGTACTACAAAGGTATTTGCAATCGGATAAATTAACTTACCTGATAGCGTTTTTGTCTTACTATTGGCAAACGTTTCTATAAAAATTATTTTGCTTCCTAGAAGTTTACCTATGTAACAAATAGGTACTGCTGTATGAGTACCAGTTGTAACAATAACTTCTGGTCTAATTTTTAAATATAATATAAAAGATTTTATTATATTATAAGTAAACTTAAATATATAACTAAATTTATGATCTTTAGTGCCATATACTAAATAATTAACACTCTCATACTTTTCTTTTAAACCTACAGTTGATTTAGTCTTTTCTGTAATAAGATATGAATTATATTTTTTGAAAAGTGGTTTTAATTGTAGTAATTCACTTAAATGTCCACCAGTAGATGATATAAATAATACTTTTTTATTATTTAAAGATTGAATATACCCTATTATTAATGAATAAAATATTAAAAATAACGGGAATATTTGTGAATCATAAAATGCATTTTCTGCCATTATATTTACAAGTAAAAAGCCACAAACGAGCGCTAAAGAAATGATTGATAATTCATATTGAGTATTTTTTTTCTTAAAATTATTTAAGAAAATACTAAAGCCATTAATAAATAAAATTGCTATAAATATAGTAAATATAATTAAAGCTGTTATTCCACATTCTGCATATAATAAAACAAATGTTGAATGTGGATGAGTGTGTGGTAAATTATAATCACTATATGTTTTTGAAAAATCCTCACTATCCATATAATCAATATAAGCACCAAATCCTACTCCAGTAAACTTATTATCATCCGATATTTTTTTAGCAATCTTAGCAAATTCTTCTCTGTGTTGTAAAGAAGGATCTACAAACTCAGATTCTTTATCTTCAGATGGTTCTTTTATGTCACCACTAGGTAATAAACCTAATATATTTTGAACATTAGTTGTCATAATTAAAACATCATCAAAAGATTTTGTTATAAATGGTTTCCCTCCTGGTAATAAGAGTGTAAAAGCTACTATTACTACTACAACACTTAAAGTCTTTTTGTTAAATGCAATTTTATAGAGTAAAACTATTGATAAAATTAAAATTAAAGTAAAAATTATAATAGCTGATCTAGTGAAAGTTAGTAATAAGTTTATATATAGCAAGCAGCTTAATAAAGCTAATAACCAGCTAAACTTATTTTTTCTAAACTTACACATTAAATAAAAGACAATAGGAAAGGCTAAATTAATAAATATTCCATAATATATTGTATTAAAGAATGTTGTTGTAATTCTTCCTTTAGCCCCCTTATAAAACTCTACACCTGCAGTAAATAAGTTTATTTCAAATACATATTCCATTATTCCATAAATACAAAGAATAGATAAGGAAATAATCAAATTAATTATTAGTATTTTATATTCTTCTTTTGAAAACTTAATTTTAGATATTAAGTAAAACATCAAATATATAAATACAAATTTTAAAATTGTATAAATAGAAGTTATAAGTGCTTTAGATACAAATAACGAAGGTATAGTTGATACTATGAAAAGTAAAAACACAAAAGTAATAATATTATTTTGACTTCTTTTAACTTCTACTTTTTTCTTATAAATATCATAAATAAATATTAGACTTATTAGTACTGTAGCAGCTAATCTAATTGGAATTGGTCCTATAGAAGAAATGGATTTTGGTAAAAAGAATAATAAAACTAAATAAATATTTAACGTAATAAACGATAAACTATATTTTTTCATCTTATTCATAATATTCTTCATATTATTTACCTACCCTATATAATATTTTAGAATATAATTTATTAAAAGTTAGTAAATATAATCCTTTTAAAGATTTATAAAAATATTTGTTCTTTCTATAATTTGGAAAATTAGTTTTAACATTCTCAATAGCTTTATTTACTGCTTCTTCATATAATTTTTTATCAGTAAAATTACTTGCACTTTTAATAAAAGTAGCATATAAATATCTAACATAACAATATTCTAATTCTAATTTATATTCATCATATATTTTATTTTTCTTATAATAGTCTAAAATGCCATTCCAATTATCTATGTAATGAAATATTCTATCGTCAAACGTTTTAGTAATAGCACCTGCTCTTTGCACATAATTATAAAACTTTTCATGTACAACTCCTATACTATTTACTTTAGAAATTAATCTATATAAAAATTCAACATCTTCAAACCATACTCTATCTTTAAAATATATTTTATGTTTGAAAAGATCTTTTTTATATATTTTGTTCCATGCAGATGGATATATATTTATCATACTTTGTTTTATTTCTTCCTGTGTAAATATATCATTATTTAAATTAGAAAATGCTTCTACTTTTTTATCATCATATACATAAAACAAATCACAAGCAACTATATCAAAATTTTCACTAATAGCTTTATTATACATTTTCTCATACATATCTAACTCTACATAATCATCACTATCTACAAAAGCTATATATTCACCACTAGCATATTTTAATCCATAGTTTCTAGCACTTGATACTCCACCATTTTCCTTTATATAACCTTTTACCTTTTTAGGATATTTTTTTGTATACTTATCAATAATCTTTTGACTATTATCTTTTGTACCATCATTTACTACTATTATTTCTATATCTTCTAACGTTTGATTAACTAAACTATTTAAACATTTTTCTAAATACTTTTCTACGTTATATACTGGTACTATTAGACTCACTTTTGGCATAATTACCTCCTATCTTAATTTTGTTAATATCTTAAGTAAAAAATATTGTTTATAATAAGCTAAATTACATATTAATTTTAATTTACTTGAAGATTTTTTATAATATTTATTGTTTTTCCAATTAGGAAATTTTGTTTTTATTTCATTATTTATTTTTTGTAAATATATTTTTGAATCCGAATAATTTAAAAATCTCATTGAAGCCGTTCTAAGAAGATGTGTTATATATAAATACTCAATTTCTTTAGGATATTTGTTATTTAATAAATTATAATTTTTTTGTAAAACTTTAAATATATCCAATAATTTATTATTAAATTGTTTTTGTTTCATTATAGAACCTGATCTTTGTAAATAATAATATAACCCTTCTTCAATAAATCCTATTTTATTAGTTTTTAATACTATAGATGGAGTTAAATTTAAATCTTCATAAAATATACCTTCTTCAAAACTTAATTCATCAAAAATAAACTTTTTATATAATCTGGTACAAGCCATTGGAGGAGATATTAAATAATTTTTTATTTCTTTATTAGAATAATTTAAGTTAGATTTTTTGTAAACTTTATTTCCATTATTTTCATCGACTTCAATAGTATCGCAAACAACTACATCATATTCATTGTTTATTGCTTTATTATACATTTTTTCAAACATATCTATTTCTACATAATCATCACTATCTACGAACGCTATATATTCTCCACGAGCTTGTTTTATTCCATAGTTTCTAGCACTCGATAATCCACCATTTTCCTTTATATAACCTTTTACTTTTTTAGGATATTTTTTTGTATACTTATCAATAATCTTTTGACTATTATCTTTTGTGCCATCATTTACTACTATTATTTCTATATCTTCTAATGTTTGATTAACTAAACTTTCTAAGCATTTTTCTAAATACTTTTCTACGTTATATACTGGTACTATTACACTCACTTTTGGCATAATTACCTCCTATGAACCATTATTTATTATCTATTTTATTGAATAAACTTATCCAATCATCTATTACATTATCTACAACAAATTGTTGTGAAAATTTTTTATTGTTATTAGACATTTTTTCTAATTTTTCAATATCATTCATTAAATAATTTAATTTGTTTTTATATGCATGTATATCATTTTGTTTAACAATATAACCCGTTTCATTATCAATTATTTCTTCAAAAACAGACTCTCCAAAATTAAAACTAACTGTTGGTAATCCGCACATCGATGCTTCTAAAATACTTAAAGAAAATCCTTCATAAATAGATGTATTTAAATTGATAGAAGCAGATAATAATTTTTTTTCTGCAACATCTGTACTTCCTAAATATTTTATTTGGGGATTTGAATCAATTAATTTTTTAGTGTTTTCATCTATATAACCACTGCCATATAATTCAAATGTCCATTCTGGATTTTTTCTTAATACTTCATCAACAATTTCTATCATCAAATTTATTCTTTTTTCAGTATTGTTTATTCTTGTAATAGTAATAAGTTTTTTATTGTTAACTACATCAGCTTTATCATCAAAATTAAATCTTACTGGATTATAAATACAATAATTATTTTTTAGTCCTATTCTATCAGCTTCATTTTTTGTAGCTTTAGATAACCAAATCATACCAAATATTTTTCTATTATATTTTTTTAATGTTTTTAAATTAGCTCTCTTACTATATACATCACTCATCGATGAGTGTTGTTCATGTAAAGTTTTAGAATAGTATTCTTTGGGAACAAAATCTAAACATTGATAATGAGAAGCAATAATATAATCTGGATTAAGATTTTTAATATATTCTTTTGCTTTTTTATAATCTTCTTTTAACTTCTTATGTTCTTTTATATATTTGATAAAAGTTTTTGTTGATTTTATATCTTTCTTTCTTGATATTTCCCATAAATCTATAGGGTTTATAGTATGAAGTTTCATTTTAGGATCGTGTTCTAATTTTATATCACCAGGATTATTTCTTATAGCTAAAATGGTTACATCATAACCTTTTTTTATCAATTCTTCTCCAATGGTTTTATTAACGAACCATACTCCAGCTTTTGATTTACCTTTTATTTGTAAAAACAATACTTTTTTCATGTCTAACTCCTTTTAAAAACATATTTTACTCTTTTGAACATTTTAGTTTCACCAATTATTTTATACATTAGAGTAATAAAACCTGTATTTATTAATGTATAAAGAGCAAAAATTCCAAACCAAGATAATATATTATTTATTTCTATATTTCTAAATATCAACATGCCAATTACTATATCTATTATAGTTATACAAACAAGTTTTAATCCACTTAAATAAAACTTGTTTGCTTTTCTTTCAAATACGTGTTTGTGTAATACAAAATTTTTCATAATATATTCTGCAACTATAACTGAAAATGCAGTTGCAAATAATACTCCACATATACCAAACTTAAATACCAAAGTTATAGACAAAACTAAATTTATGACAGTGTCACACATAGCACATATTTTTGTTTCTTTAAATAATCCTGCTGCATTAACAAACATTGCAACTGTTTCTTTTATCAAGAAACAAAACAAATATGTAACGCATGCTGTACTTATAAGAATACTTGTTTTAATTTCTCCTTCATACCAAATATCAATAAAACCATCTAAAGCAAAGAAAAGTGGTACACAAATTACGGTCCCTATAAAAAACATAATAGAATTAATTTCTAAAAATACATTATATACTTTATCTTTGTCTTTTGCTATTTCATTACCTACTATAGCTAACATAGAACTACTTAATTTTCCTAAAATACTTTTAAGCATATTTATTATGTAAAAATATGTTGAATAGATTGCAACAGAAGCAAGGCCCAACACTTTAGAAATAATTATTACATCTATATTTGAACTTACTAAACCATTTATTTTGTGGAAGATTAAATCTTTTACTTTTTTAACAAAAGAAAAATCTTTTTCTTTATTTTTTATTGTATATTCTTTATAATTTTTTCTAAAACATATTGCAATCACTATATTTGATAAAAGTTTTACTGCACTATGCATTATTAAAATTGAAAAGAATGACCACCCAGATAATAAAAGAACTATTTCTAAAACACTTTGTACTATTTGACCTATTTGTAATGATAAATTAGTTATATATTTTTTACCTTTAACTTCTAAAAATGCATTTATAGGTACAAAGAAATACCCTATTACATTGCTTAACGAGAAAAGTAAGAAAGCAACTACTATGTACATATAAGGAAAAGAATAATCTTTAATAAAGAAAGGAACTAAGAAACCTATAACGGCTGCTATAGCAAATATCACTATACCTATTAAAGAAAAAACTTTGAAAGCAGCTGATATAATTTCATTCATTTTTTTCTTATCATTATCTATATTTGGCTTATATAATGAGTGTAGCACTGCACTCGACAATCCACCATCTACTAAAGCAATATAAATCATAATTTGAGAAAATAATTGATATAATCCTAAAGTTTCATCCCCAAGTTCTTGAATAAAAAACTTTATTTTAAATATTCCTAATATGGAAACAATCATTAAAGGAATAATATCCGTTACATAATTTAATAGTGTTCTTTTTGTTTTCATTTACTAACCTTCTTATTTTCATAATTTTTTCCTTCAGTAAAACTAATTACTTCAGGTGAGTGTGTAACTCTTTTATCTTCAGGTGGTAATTCCATATAATTACCATATACTCTTTTTAAATAGTAATCATAATCTTTTATTCCAGGATATTTTTTACCTTCAAACTCAAAATCCATTGTAGGAAAAACCCTATCTCTTTCTAAGGTTTCATCAGTAGGATTTCCACCCGCAATAAAGCAAACTATATATTTAGTATTTTTCTTTCTTTTTATATTAAATAAATATTTTTGAAATTTGTGAAGTTGTTTTAATGATAATGTCATCAATAATTTTACTTCACCCTTTCTTCTACACCTATTCACATTTTTTAATTTATGTTTACAAAATACTGCATCTTCAATATTTAAAATTAAAAAACTTCTAATTTTTTGAAAAAAATTACTTTCATATTTAACATTATCGTAAGGAAAAATATCTACAAATATTCCTTTATGAGTATCTAATATTTTTATACCTTTTTCTCCAAAAGTAGTATTATTTTTTCTAACTTTCATAAAAGGCAACCAATAATTTTCATCAGTATCTAAACAGTGTAAAAAATATTTTTTATTTAATACATCATTATTTAAACATAAATCTATAAATTTATCATAATCTTCTCTGAGCATTCCAATATCAACATCATCATCCCAAGGAATAAATCCTTTATGTCTAATCGCACCTAACATAGTTCCACCTACTAAAAAGTAAGTAATCTTATTATCTTTGCAGATTTTATCTATTTCATCTAATATTTCTATTTGAACTTCATGAAGTTTTTCTAAATATTCTTTTTGGTCCATCTAATTCATCCCCAATACCTTTTAAACTCTATATAATTATAACATAATTAGCATAAGATATAAAGCATTTTGTCTGTTTTTGTAAAATAAATGTTTCAATTTACAAAGAACAAAAGTCAAAATAAATTTTGACCTGCCTAACTTCGCAGTTAGGCTTTTCTACTTCACTAAAGTTTTTACTTCTCCATAGACCAGTTTCGGAT
>CALVVM010000081.1 GCA_944363855.1 uncultured Bacilli bacterium | reverse complement strand
ATATTTTATTCATTTCAATTATCATATTAGGCGTTAATAAATCGTCTACATTATCTAACATATAATCAAATAATTTAAAATGATTTTTAGATTCAATTAAATCATCTAATTTTATTAAATCATCACTCTTAGGAATTAAAGAGGATGTATCAAATATAGCTTCTGTTTGTTCACTTGTTAATCTGCTTCCCTCTATTTTATTAGAATTATATGAAAAATTTACTTGAGAATAGTGATATATATTCCCTTTAAAATTAGATTGTTTTTGGATTATCAATTCTTTTTTTATTTTTTCTACATTCATATTATTTTCCCCTCATATATTTAAAATCCACTTCTTTTAAATAATTTTTCCATTTCTTCTTTTGTATAACAAATAGTTGTAGGTCTACCATGTGGACAGTTAAATGGATTCTTGCAGTTTCTTAACTCATTAATTAAGTTTTCCATCTCTTCCATAGTAATTGCAGTATTTGCTTTTATAGACATTTTACAAGCCATAGTAGCAGCTACATTATCATTAAACTTATCTAAATTAAAGTTCTTTTCTTTAGCTATTACAAGCTCTAAAACTTTTTTAATAGAATTATCTTCATTACCTTTAGGTAACCATACTGGATGAGATTTAACTATAACTGAGTTAAGACCAAATTCTTCTATTTCAAAATTTAATTCTCTTAAAAAGTCAAAATTTTCTTTTAGTATTATATATTCAGAACTAGTATATTCTATAGTTAAAGGAAATAACATAGGTATACTTTCTTTTGTTTTGTTATTTAATTTATCTTTAACTATTTCATAATTAATTCTTTCTTTAGCAGCATGTTGATCTATTATATACATACCTATTTCATTTTGACAAATAATGTATGTGCCGTGTACTAAACCAATTGGATACATAACTGGCATAGTTTCTTGTTCTTCTTTTATTTCTACATTATCTTCAATTTCTACTAAATCTTCATTAATTACATATTCTTCTTCCACTTCTTTAACGATAGGAGTATCAAAATCTAATTTTATTTCTTCATAAGTTTTTGTTTCTTTAATAACTTCTTTCTTTTCTTCTATTTTAGGTATTAAAGTTTGTCTTTTTAACTTATCTTTTATTGTACTAGAAACAAGATTTAATAACTCTTCTATATTACCAAACTTAATATCCATTTTAGTAGGGTGTATATTAACATCCACTAAAGAAGTATCTACTGTTATATTTAAAACTACTACAGGATAATAATTATCTGGTTTATATGAGTGGTACGAATCATTAATTGTTCTATTAAGTTCACTATTTCTTACTATTCTACCATTAACTATTGTTACTATACTATTTCTATTTGTTTTATAAACTTCAGGTAAACTAATATATCCTTCTATTTCATAATCACTATTAGAACTATTTATTTCAAGCATTTTTTTAGCAATATTTATACCAAATATATTTTTAATACATTTAAGTAAATTATTGCTTCCATCAGTTCTAAGTAATTCTTTACCATCATTACTTACTATAAATCTTATTTCAGGATGAGATAAAGCAATTTTATTCATATAATCCATTATATTAGATAGTTCAGTATATAAACTTTTTAAATGTTTAAGTCTAGCAGGAGTATTAAAAAATAAATCTTTAACACTTATAATAGTACCTACTCTAGCATCACTATTTTCTACTACTATAACTTTACCACCCTTAATATTTACATGAGTACCTACATCACCTTTAGATGTATATAAATCAACATTAGTTACTGATGCGATACTAGCTAAGGCTTCTCCTCTAAAACCTAGAGTATGGATGTGGTATAAATCATCTTCATCTACTATTTTACTTGTAGCATGTCTATTAAACGCCATAACAGCATCATCTTTTTCCATACCAATACCATTATCAATTACTTTTATTTCTTTAATACCAGATTCTTTTAATTCTACTTTAATCTCAGTAGCTTTAGCATCTATACTATTTTCTACTAATTCCTTTACTACAGATGAGCATCTTTCAACTACTTCACCTGCAGATATCTTATTAGAAAGTATTTCATCCATTATCTTTATCACTGCCATAAAATCACCAATAATATTATATAATAAATAATATTTAAAAACTAGTATAAAAGAAAAAATCAAGAAAAATCTTGATTAAATTATTTCGTTTATTATATTAGGTTTACTTAATACTTCAACAAGTTTATCTATTTCTTCTTTAGTATTATAGAAATATAAACTCATTCTACAAGTATTCTTAATACCTAAATCATCTTTTAATATTTTTGCACAATGATTGCCTGCTCTTACACATATATTATATTTATTTAAATATATAGCAAGGTCTTGAGCAAATATACCATCAATATTAAATGTTATTATACTACTTTCACTATTTTCATTATAAATAATTATATCTTTAATATTTTTTAACTTTTCTAAAGCATATTCTTTTAATTCTTTTTCTTTTTGTTCTATATTTTTAATGCCTATTTTATTTAAATAATTGATAACACTTCCAAAAGCAATTACATCGGCTATATTAGGAGTTCCTGCTTCAAGTACATATGGCATCTTTTTATATTTTCTTGTCATGTCAAATTCAAAAGAAGTATTCATACCACCACCATATATAATAGGTTTAATATTATTCAATAATTCTTCTTTAACATATATTACTCCTACTCCTGTAGGTCCACACATTTTATGAGCAGAGAAAGCTAAAAAATCCATATCTAAATCTTCTACATCTATTTTCATATGAGGAACTGATTGAGCACCATCTATAACTACTTTTATATTTAGATTATGAGCATATTCTATTATTTCTTTAATAGGTCTTATATCTCCTACTACATTTGTTATATGAGCAATGCTTATAACTTTAGTATTAGGAGTTATTGCTTTTTTTACATTATCTAAAGTAACTTTATGATTACTATCTAAATCTATATAATTAACTTTAATACCTATTTGACTAGAAAGTTCAAACCAAGGAAGTATATTTGAAGCATGTTCTGCTTTAGTAAGTAATACTTCATCTCCACTTTTTAAATTGTACTTGAAATAACCAAATACTATTTTATTTAAAGAATCAGTACAATTGTTAGTAAAAGCTATTTGATTAACAATTTTAGCATTTATAAAGTCTTTAATCAATTCTCTAGTATTTTCATACATAGCATTTACTTTTAAACTAATATCATAATCTCCTCTATGAGCATTAGCACTATAATTATTATAATAATCAGTTAAACTATCACTTAAAATATATGGTTTTAAAGTAGTAGCACCATTATCAAAATATATTATATTACTTTTTAATATAGGAAAATCTTCTCTATTCAAGAGTTTCACCTCCAATACTTTTCTATATTTTTATTTATCTCCTTTAATATTTTTTTATTATTTATATCACTAGTTAAAAATCCACTAATTAGTAATTTTAAAGCTGTATTATAATCTATACCTCTACTTTGTAAATAGAACATTTCCTCATCACTAAACTTACCTATTAAGGCTGAATGAGATGCTTCTACATCATGAGAGTCTATATAAAGATTAGGCATTATTTCACTTTTATTATTAGTTAAATTTATTATTCTATTATTTTGATTAACTACACATCCAGTAATATCACTAGGTACAAAAGATGATACTTGATAAATAATTAAACCATCTTTAATACATACACCATTATTTTTTATATTACTAATAGTATTTTTAGCATCATGGAAAATGTGATAATCATATGTTTCTTTTTTATTACTTACAGTTTTAAAATTATAATCTATTCTAGCATTCTCACCGTTTAGTCTAGCTATTACCATTTCTTTTATACTTTTTATATTTTGAAATTTAAATATATTTATATTAGAATCTTTTTCTAAATTATATTTATATTGTACTTTACCACTATCACCTTTAGTAATTATGTTTAAATCTAATTTTACACCTTCTAAAACACTTATACTAAAGTTTAATTTAGTGTCTTCCTTTAATTTGATTTCTATATCCAAATTAGAATCTTTTGTTACTACTATTTTTACTTCATTTATACCAAATATACATTCTTTTCTATAATACTCTATATGTATATTTTTAGATACATTAGCAAGTTCTAATATATCTCCAACTACTTTTATTTTATTCATTTTTAAATTTTTCCTTTATAGCACATACACCAATAGAAGTAACTTTTTTTGAATTTATTTCTTGAAATCCTTTTTCTTCGATTTCTTTAACTAATGAATAATCTCCAGTTTTAACTATTTTACCATCACTTATTATGTGTACATGTGTTGGTTTAACATAGTCTAGTAATCTTTGATAGTGAGTTATTAAAAGCATACCCGGATTATATTCTTTATAATAATTCATAATAGATTCACCTACTATTTTTAAACTATCTACATCTAATCCAGAATCTATTTCATCAAGCATTACTAAACTAGGCTTTAACATATACATTTGAAGTATTTCATTTTTCTTTCTTTCTCCACCACTAAATCCTTGATTTATACCACGATGAATCATATCACTTTTCATATCTAACATTTCTACATTATTATCTAATTCTTTAATGAAGTCAAATAATTTAAAGTTTTCTTTTTGTCTGATACTTAGTGCGCTACGAAGAAAGTCTGCATTAGTAACACCTTCTATTTCCATAGGTAGTTGCATTCCTAAAAATATCCCTAATCTACTTCTCTCATCAATACTCATGTTATTTATTAAAGTATCATTATAATAAATATTACCAGATTCTATAATATAATTAGGATCTCCCATGATAACTTTAGTTAAAGTACTTTTGCCAATACCATTAACACCCATTAATACATGGATTTCCCCTTCATTTATAGTTAAATTAAAATCTTTTAATATAGTTTTATTATCCACTGTTACAGTTAAATTTTCTATCAATAATTTATTCATAAACGTCATCTCCTTAAATATTATACTAAATAAAAATTAAAAAAGGAACAATTTATAATTTTATTTGTTTAAAAAATTAAGTTTTAATCATAATATCATGAATATTCGCAGTATTCATGCAAAAAAGAGCTTTTGCTCTTTTTGTTTAATTGACAACTATTATAATATTTGTTATAATGAATATGTCAAGGAAACTTGCATAAATTAAAAAAGGGAAATACTTAACTTGCTCATGTTGAGTACTTACCTATATCGTACCTTGTGGTACTTAATCGGAGTACTTAATCTATGATAGATTGAGTACTATTTTTTTATTATTAGAATCATTACAGAGACTATTAATAAAATGATTATTAGTATTAGAAATGAGATCAATAAATCTTTTTTCTTCATAATATCAAGCCTCCTTTCTATTGAAAGTTGGCAAGTACTCAACAGTTAGTATTTCCTATACATAATTATAACAAATGTTCGGAATGTAATCAACAATTTTATTCATTATTTGTATAATGTTTTTAATAGTGACAATACTATAAATATTTGATACAATAAGTTAGGAGATGATAATATGAGTTGTATATTTTGTAAGATAGCAAACAAAGAAATACCAAGTTTTACAGTTTATGAGGATGATATAGTTTATGCTTTTTTAGATGTTAATCCTGATAGTGATGGGCATACACTAATAGTACCTAAAAAACATTTTACTGACTTAGATGATATTGATTTAGAAACTTTAAATCATATCAATAAAGTATCTAAGAAAATAAAAAAACTATTAGAAGAAAAATTAAGTTGCATAGGAGTATCTTTACTTCAAAATAATGGGAGTGCTCAAGAAGTTAAACACTATCATTTACACTTAAAACCTTATTATGAAGGTATTAAAACTATGGAATTAGTAAAATATCCAGAAAACATTAGTGAACCTAAAGAAGTATTTGAAAAAATAAAAAACGAGAATTAACTCGTTTTTATTTTATTATATATGGAGGTTCAATTAACTTAATAAGTCTCTTACCTACTTCTTCTATATTATCGTCAGTTAATTTAGTAGCAGCAGAGTATCTATTTCCACCACCATCTAATTCTTTCATAATCTCTCCTACATTTACTCTTTCTTTAGATCTAGCACTTATAGATATCATATTTTCATCTACATTACCAATAGCAAATGCGGCATCTACTCCATATTTTAATAATTGGTCTGATACTTTAGCAAGTTCCTCTCTTGTATATTCTAAAGAATCATCAGCCATTACTATAGCATAACTATATTTAAATATTATAGCCTTACTAACTAGTTCAAATACTCTTTTATCACTTTCAAAATCTTCGGCAAACCAATTATCAATAACAGAATTACTAGCACCATTTTCCATTAGTCTAGCCACTATTTTAAAAGTATCGGGACTAATATTTTTTGTTAGTTTATTAGTATCTAAATATATTCCAGCAAGTAAATAATTCGCAATTTCACTTGAATACTTTATCTTAAATACATTTAATAATTTTACAATTATTTCAGTAGCACTTGATGCATTAGTATTTATATAATCATAATTTGTTTCTATAGATTGTGTACCTTTATCATGGTGATCTATAATAAATCTATTGTCTAAATCTATCTCTTTTATTTGTTCATTAATACAAACTAAATTATGTTTATTTACATCCGTAAATACTACTAAATCTTCTTTATTCATAGTTTTAATATATTTTTCTTTATTGATTATATTAAACTTCTTTCTTGCATCATCTATAACACTTTTAACACTACTATCTAAATTATAAATAGGATCATCAATTAATATCATAGATTGTTTTTTCAAGTTCTCTACTATTAAAGATATACCTATAGCAGAAGCAAATGCATCAAAATCTATTCTATTATGAGGAACTATTACTACATTTTTAGAAGATAATATTTTACTTTCTAAATTAACTTTTAAATCTTTTATTGTTTCCATATACATCTCCTTTTGAAATTATATACAAAGATTTTATAAAAGTCAAATCGATGAAAAAAGCAACTATTTAATAGCCGCTTTTCTTGAAAAATTAAGTCTTCCACGTTTATCATATCCTAAACATTTAACTATAATTTCGTCCCCTTCTTTAACTATATCAGTTACTTTTTCTACTCTTTCAGTATTTAATTCAGATATATGAACCATACCTTCACATCCAGGCCAGATTTCTACAAAGCATCCAGCATCAATTATTTTAACAACTTTACCATTGTAGATTTTTCCTTCTTCTGGAGTTCTAACTATATCTTTAATCATATTAGCAGTTTTTTCTATTATTTCTTTATCAGTGTGATATATTACTACTTTACCATCATCTTCTAAATCAACTTTAACTGCATTTATATCATTAACAGCAGTAACATTACTTGCTTCTAAGATAATTCTAGTAATAGTTTCTCCACCTTTACCAATAACTTCTTTGATTTTTAATGGATCAATCATGAATGTTACTGTTTTTGGAGCATACTTACTAACTTCTTTACGAGGTTCAGGAATTTGAGTTGTTATCTTATCAAGTATTTCCATACGAGCTACTTTAGCTTGAGCAAGTGCTTCTTTTAATATATCTTTAGTTATACCTTTAATTTTGATATCCATTCGTAATGCACATATACCATCACGAGTTCCAGCTACTTTAAAATCCATATCTCCTAAGTGGTCTTCCATACCTTGAATATCTGTTAAAATTGTATAATCATCACCATAAGTAATTAATCCCATAGCAATACCAGCAACAGGTGCTTTTATAGGTACACCAGCAGCCATTAAACTCATACATCCAGCACATATGCTTGCTTGAGATGATGAACCATTAGATTCAAGTATTTCAGATACAACTCTTATTGTATATGGGAATTCATCTTCAGAAGGGATTACTTGCGCTAAAGCTCTTTCACCTAAAGCACCATGCCCAATTTCTCTTCTACCAGGAGCACCATATCTACCAGTTTCGCCAACTGAGAATTGTGGGAAATTGTAGTGTAACATAAATCTTTTTTCAGTTTCTAAATCAAGTCCATCAAGTATTTGATGTTCTCCTAAAGCACCTAAAGTTGTAACACTTAAACTTTGAGTTTCTCCACGTGTAAATAAAGCAGACCCATGAGTTCTTGGAAGTAAATCAATATCAGTTGAAATTGGTCTAATTTCAGTCATTGCTCTTCCATCAGCTCTTTGCTTTTCTTTAACTACTATAGTTCTAAATATTTCATATTCGATTTCACCAAATACTAATTTTACAGAAGTTAATAATTTCTTTAATTCTTCATCATCTAAATCACTATTTTCTTCTTCATATTTAGCAACTACTTCTTCTTTTAAAGTATCAATGGCATTATATTTAGTTAATTTATCTTTAATACGTAGAGCTTCATCTAATCTTTTAGCACAGTATTCAGTAACACCTTTTCTTACTTCATCAGTTATTTCAAGTACTTCGTATTCCATTTTTTCTTGACCTACTTCAGCCATTATTTCTTTTTGGAATGCACATAATTCTTTTATAGCTTCATGACCAAACATTAAAGCTTCTAACATATCATCTTCTGATACTTCTTTTGATCCTGCTTCAACCATGTTAATAGCATCTATAGTACCAGCAACTGTTAATTCTATATCAGAAAGTTCTGCTTGTTCAACAGTTGGGTTAATTACAAATTCACCATTAACTCTTCCTACTTTAACTCCAGCAATTGGACCATCAAATGGAATTTTTGAAATACTTGTAGCAAGTGATGAACCAAACATAGCAGCCATTTCTGGTGAATTATCTGGATCAACAGAAAGAATAGTATTTACTATTTGTACTTCGTTTTTAAAATCTTCTGGGAACATTGGTCTCATTGGTCTATCTATCATACGAGCAGCTAGTGTAGCAGCATCTGTAGGTCTAGATTCCCTTTTAATAAATCCACCAGGTATTTTACCTACTGAATATAATTTTTCTTGGTACAAAACCATTAATGGGAAGAAATCACTTAATACATTTGCAGTTTTACTTACTACTACAGTTGATAATACTACTGTATCTCCATATCTTACTACAACAGCACCACTAGCTTGCTTAGCAAGTTCTCCTGTTTCAACTACTAATTTTCTTCCTCTAAAATCTAATTCGAATGTTTTTTTCATATTTTACTCCTCCCTTAATTCAAATTAAAGACACTCAAAAAAGAGTGCCTACGATTTATTTAATTTTTTATTTTCTTAATCCTAATTCTTTAACTACTTTACGATATCTAGTAACATCATTTTTAATTAAATAATTAAGTAAGTTTTTTCTTTGACCAACTTTATGAAGTAATCCTCTTTTAGAGTGATTATCATGTTTGTGTTCTTTAAAGTGTGCAGTCAAAGAATTAATTTCTTCAGTTAAAATAGCAATTTGTACTTCTATAGATCCTGTATCATTTTGATCTTTTCCAAACTTTTTAACTAATTCTGCTTTTCTTTCTTTTGTTAAAGCCATGTTTATTCTCCTTCCTTATATATTCGCTTATACCTAGTAGAAAAACGGAGATTTTCACCACCAAGAAATAAGTACATTAATAATATACACTATTTTTTGGGATTATGCAATACTAAACTTTTATTTTTTCATTTTTTAATTCTATATGTATTCTTTGTATAACTGCCATTGTAGCTATAAGTGATAATGTAAAACTACCACCATAACTTAAGAATGGAAGTGGTACACCTGTAAGTGGTATTATACCAAATAATCCACCTAAGTTTATTAGTATATGTAGGAAGAAATAAGTTGCTACTCCAATACAAGTATACCTATGGCTCATCCTCCTTGTTGTCATAGAAAGTTTAAGTATTCTATAAATTATTATTAAATAAGCTATAAATATTAAACCACAAACAACTACTCCATTTTCTTCTGCAATTATAGCAAATACCATATCTGTATGTGGTTCTGGAATATATGAATATTTTTGAGTACTCTTACCTAAACCTAATCCAGTAAGCCCACCATTATTAATAGCTATAAAAGCATTACAAACTTGATATCCTGTATCTTCATATTTAGAACAAGGATTAAAGAAATTTTTAAGTCTTGATGATTGTGCATCTGATAATATATATCCCGAAATAGAAAGTCTAACCAAAAGAAGTATTGCGATTACACCTATTGATATTAAACTTGCTTTTATTTTTTCTGATCTAGTTATTGGACTAAATATAAACATTACAGCAAATATTCCAAATAGTATAATAGCAGTACCTAAGTCTTTTTGTAAGAATACAAGTACAGGTAATATTAAACCAAAACCTATAATTTGCCATATAATCATATCATGTTTTTCTTTAGGATCTTTTAATTTGTAATAATTTTTTCTAAACAGTAATGACAGTGCAAGTATAAGTGTTGGTTTTGCAAGTTCACTAGGCTGAATCTTCATAAAACCTAAATCGATCCAGTTATTAGCTCCTCTTGTAGCAACCCCTTTAAGTATTAAAAATAAATTAAGTCCAAATACTACTATGTATATAAATGGTAACCATTTTTTATAATCCTTTGTTTCTATGCTTAATACTATTATAAAAGCTACTAAACTTATTATAAGTATAATAACGTGTTTAAAAAAGTAGTAAAACATATTAGCATCCGCATTAACTACAGCTTCCCTACTAGATGCGGTTACTATATTTAAAGAACCAAATACTATCAATATTAAAGATGTAAAAAATAAAACTTTGTCCATATCTGAAAAAGTTCTAGCAGCCTTTTTTATTGGTCTCATATATTCACCTACTCTAAATATATAATAACACATATTTATTTTTTTAACAAGGTATAGGTATTTTTAATTAACACATTTCTTAAAATATAATATGATATATTGACTAGATTGGAGGTAATTTATGTATTATTACGGTGGATACCAAGGATAACTACGATGTTCCTTAAAAGTAATCTAAGTTTTTTAAAAATTCCATAGGAATTCAATATTTCTTTTATTATTCTCTTTTATACCAATTTTTATTTCACTAATAAAATCATGAACTATTTCATAAGTTAAAAATTCTATTTTATTATATTTTTTTATTATAGAGTCTTTAATTTTTATTTTATCTCTTTTTTCATATATTAAGTTTATTTCATTATCAATTATAGATAATCTTTCGTTAATCTTTTGTATTTCTTCTTTATACTGATTTTTGAATATAAAATATTCTTCAGTATCTATTAATCCATTTAATTTGCTTTCGTATAGTTCTTTACTATATTTTTCATTTTTTATTTTTGATTTTAATAATTCCTTTTTCTCAAGTTCTAAAGCATCTAGCTTTGATTTATAATTTTCATCATTTAGTTTAAATAAATTATATAATTCTTCTATTTTTTCATTATCTTTATAAGTAGTTATTAATTTATTTATTTCTTGAATAGTTATACTTTCTAATTCGTCTTTTCTTATTTGTTTATTATTAATACAATTAGAAAACTTAGTTGACCTATCACTACAAACATAATAACTTACTTGATTCTTATCATTGCTTCTTCCGCATTTAGTTGATATAAAAGTTTTACCACAATAAGCACACTTAAGTATTCCACTAAAATTATTAACTGTTTTATTTTGACTACATCTTAATTTTTTATTTTTTCTATCTTGTACTTTCGTCCAAGTATCTATATCAATTATAGGATCATGTGCATTTTTTACTATATGCCATTTATCTTTTGGTAAATCTATTTTAGTATGATTTTTATAACTAACTGTTGTAGTTTTGCCTTGAACTAAAGTACCGATATATACTGGATTAAATAATATATTTTCAATAGTTCTTTTAGACCATAGACTCATGTATCTGATTTCTTTTTTAAAACAATAAATTTTTTCTGAATTTACATAAGCAAAATTTTCTAAATCGATTATACTCCTATCTTGATTTTTTTCTATATTTAGTTCAAAAGAAGTAAATAATTCTTCATACTTTTTTTCTACTTTATAACAACAACAAATATATTTAACATTACTAGGAATAACATTATCTACTTTAATCCAAATATCTGTATTGAATGAATTTAATATATCTGATTCTTCTATATTATCAGTTGTATAAAAAATATTAATAGCATTTGATTTGTGTAATTTAAGTTCCATATTATTTATTAAATTATTATCACAATCAATTTTACATATATGATTTATAGTAGTCCCAGATTTTAAATTTTCATTAAAATAACTACACTTAATAATATATCCACCAGATTTAGAGAGAATCGTATTTTCATACTTTTTTGTTGGAATATTTATATATTCTCCATTATTCCACTTATATTCAGATGGGCTTAATACTTTATCATCATTTAAGCCTTTAGCTATAGTTCTAAGTCCTAATCCATTAATATAATCATTATATATTCTTTTTACTATTTCGCTAGCTATAGGGTCTATTATTAAATGAATAACATTATTCATATCTCTTTGTTTTAAATAACCATAAGGCGCAAAACTACCTACAAAATCTCCACATTTTCTTTTAGTATTAAAAGTTTTTTTTATATTATTAGATAAATCTTCTAAATACCATTCATTTGTAAGACCTGTTATTTGTCTATTTTTTTTATTACTTGGATCGTTAGAATCTGCATGATCTACTACAGTTACAAACCTAACCCCCCACTCTATAAATTTATCATGAATATATTTTTCAATTATTTCTATATCACGAGCAAATCTATCTTGTGATTTACAAAGTACAACATTTATTTTACCATTTTCACAATCTTTTAACATTCTATTAAATTCTGGCCTTGTTTTATCCGCACCAGAAATATCTTCATCACAGTATACATCAACGATAATCCAGTTACGTTCCATGCATTCTGCTTTTAACATCTTTAATTGATTTTCAATACTTTTACTTAATTGTGCTTTAGTTAATTTTACTTTATCTTGTTCAGAAATCCTAACATATAAACCAGCCCTTTCTACTGCATTCATAATACTTTTTATAATATCCTCCTTTTAAAAAGTCTTATAATACATCTAAATTATATCACGCTTTTCATCATATCTTTTATTTTTACAGCTGAAAAGCGCTTAATTTTTAGAACTAGTTTTATATATTAGTCTAGCTAAAATAGTATTTAATTTTTCTTTTCTTTCTTTCTCATTATTGCTTTTAAATTTGTGTTTAATTATATAATTCATATTATTACCCCCTTTTATAAATTAAGTAAATTTTTTAATCAATTTTTGATTTCATAATAGTATCCAAATTATCAAAAAGATAATCTTTCAATAACTTTTCCATAATAGATTGAATAGTAGTTTTCTTTATTTTTAATATCATTCTAAAAACAGAATTTGTATTACTATCTATTACAAATTTTATTTGAATATTTTTTTCTTTATTCATTAAATCATCTCCTTCCTTTAAATTTTTGGTACTAAATGTTGGTACTTAAAATCTTTAATTTTCAAATTTTCTTACAAATAAAAAAAGCAGGATAAATCCTGTATACAAAGAACTCACCAGTGGTGAGTTTAACCTTATTTTATAAGGTGTTAGAGAAAATATAAGTGTTTACATTTTGAGGAAGTGTTATACAAATGTGTACAATTGAGCCCTTATTTTTCAATAGGTGTATACAATCGTACACACTTTTTCATGTTTTTTTAAGCTTATTTTCGTACTTTAAAATATAACTTTTTTAATATTTTTAGTACTTTAATTTAGATATTATTTATATTTAAGGGGGGTATTGTAGAATATGAAAAAAGCACTAACTTTATTTCTAAAATCAGCACTCAATACACTCTTATGTACAGTTATTTCATATTCTATCATAATTATAACACATGATTGTTGTATGTCAATACGGATCTTTTGTCTGAAAAAACGTCTGATAAAATGTCTGATAAAAGCGATAGAAAGCATTAAAAATAAAGAGATTTTCAAAATAGATATTGATATGGATAAAGAGGTATTGACAGGGGTAGATAATTTTTTTTGTAAAATTTTTTTATTGATTTAGGCTCGTTAATAACAAAAAATTCACTTAAATAAAGTGAATTTTAATTATTCGTTTTTTTATATAATCGAATTTGTTCTTTTAAATATTGATTTAAAGATGGATCTACACAATAGACATAGCAGCCTTTTATTCCGCGTGTTAGCAATACTCTATATGTGTTTTTTATTATAACATCCGAAATTTGATTTGCTCTTTCTTTATCTTCTTTATATATTTTTTTAATACCTTTAAAAGATGGATCTGAAGATGCATGATTTTGAAAATTCGTACGAATTTTCCCATCTTCATAATATAAATCTTTTCCTATAATTACTCCCACATAATCAAATTCTAATCCTTGTACTGAATGAACACAACCTGCTTCATTTATTGAATTATCTATTGCAAAAGTTTGTTTTGATCCTAAATTCCAACTTATACCATAATCATCTATCTTTATGTCATGATAATTAGTATTATCAATTTCTTTTTTATCCCAATTCCAGCAATATCCTGCTATAATTCTTGAATTAGAATTAATATTTTTATTTTTTATAATTTTTTCAAGCTCATGAGGGCTTTCACAAATATTTATATCATAATTTATTTTGCCATTATAATTATCATTAAGTCCTAATAAATAATCTATAAATTTTAAGTAATTATCGGATCCACTACATCTAAATTGAGATTCTAAATAAAATTCAATTACATTAGCACCCAAATCACTAGCCCATTTTTTTATTTCTTTTTTACTACCAATATCATTTAAGTGAACTTTTTGATTCTCATCTATAAAAAATATAGAACAATTTGATGAATTAATTATTTCTTTTATTTGATTCACACCATAATTATTAAATAAACCAGATTTTTCTGTTAGAGAATGTGCTTCATCAACTATCAAAACATCAAAAATATCTTTTTCTATTTCAGTATACGCACCAGATGTTTTAAACAAATTATCTATGCTTGTTTTATTTAATGTACCTTTTAATTTCGCCGAATATATAACTCTTGGCGCTGTATTTCTAGAAACATATTGGCATAATCTACCTTGTTTTGTTAGATTGGCAAGTAAATTTATTGCAATTACAGATTTTCCTGTGCCTGGACCACCTTCAACTACAATAACATACTTTTGTTCTTTTTTTATTGTTGATAGAATTTGATCATATATTATCATTTGATTATCTATTAATTTAAATTCTTTATTTCCTTTTAAAAGTTTATCTACATTGTTCTGTAAACTTTTTGAGGGCATTAGCTGACTATTATCAATTTCATATATTATGGCTTGATTATCTCCATAATAAATTCTTTCTTTTATAAATGTAATTAATTTATTTTCATCATTTTTTGTAAATAATGGTACTGTATTTATTAAATCACTAAATTTATCATCTAATAAAGGATCATTTTTATCAGTTATATAATTATGCAAAACTGAACAAGCATCTAAAATAATGCCATTTTCTTGAATACATTTATTAAAATCATCTAGCAACGTCATATATGACCAAGCTTGATACGAAGGATGAACTACTTTTTTTAATCCATTTCCAACAAATGTTTCAATTAACATTTCACTATCATTAATTCTATTTGCTTTTGACCATTGTTTTAGTTCAAATATAAGTACCCTTTTTGTATGATTTGAATCATATCCTAAAAGCATAAAATCAATTCTACTTGACGTCATAGGAAGATTATATTCTAATACTACACTACAGTCTTTTGGAATATTTGACTTTATTACAATATCTGCCATATATTTTAATGAATTTTGCCATGACAGTTTTTCTGAATTTGTTGTTCCTTTATACAGTTCATTTTTTTTACTATTCTCTAAAATTTGAATGATTTTATTATTATATACATCATCAATAAAATTTGTAATATTTGAACTGTATAAAATCATATTACTTCCTCCTTAATTTTTTTTCAAGATTCTCACAATTATAAGTTAAATATTCTCCTGTTATAAATGATGTGGAATCAAATCTTTTTAAAATTTCATTAGAAAATTCTGTAGGCCAACTTTGATTAGAATAACCCATAATTTTTTGATAAGTTCCAATACTTTGTAAGTATTTCAAAAACATTTCATATGAATTAAATGACATCATAAATCTATCTCTACTTGATTTTAATGGATATAATCCAGCCGAACTTACTATGTCATCCATTTCTTCAATACTAAATCTTCCAATTGACTTATCATCATTAAATACTTCTGATAAATATTTTTTTCCTGGCACAGAAAATAATATCTTCCCATTTTCTGTAAGCATTTCTTTTGCTTTTTTTAATGCAGCAATTGGATTATCCATATGATGTAATACATAACTAAATATGATTATATCATAATAGTCCTTAAAATCATATTCCATAAAATCGTTATTAACCAAAGTTATATTGTTTTTTCCACTAAAATTTCTAGTCTGAGCAACACTTATCATATCATTACTAATATCTAATCCTGTCAGATTACAACCTAAATATTTATTATCTAATTTTTGTAATATTTTACCTGTGCCACATCCAATATCTGCAATTTTTATACCATTTCTAGCATTTGAAAGTACTTCCTCAGTAATAGGATTTTTAATACCATAATATGTAACATACTCTGCTTTTTCATCCCATTTTTTTGCAACTTCGTTATTGAATACTTTTTCCACACCTTTTTTTTCAATACTTACATTTAAACCATTAATCAAGTTTTCAATTAAATAAATATTATCTTTAACTAAAAAATTACAATTGCCACCTTTTTGAAAATGTTCAATACATACTTTTATATTTTCATATGCTTTTTTCTATTTCATCGTTAACTATAACATAATCAAAATTTTTTGCAATTTCTAAATTTTGAATATCGTTTTGTATTCTTTCCTTTGAACGATCTTTTCTTCTGTTAATCAATGTTTCTGCAGTTGGTGGAATTATTAATATCATACAAGTGTCTAAATTTTTCTGTTTCATTTGGATTGCTCTATCTGGTGTTATTTGAAATATTACATTTTTCATCGTTTGTATGTTACCCATATCCTCTTCTAAACTACCATAATAGTTGACACCATATTCCTTTACATTAAACATTTCTCCAGCATTTACTTTTTGAATAAATGTTTCTTTGTCATAGAAATAATAATCGAAACCATCTTTTTCTCCTTCACGAGGTTTTCTTGTAGTACAAGTTGTAAATTTTTTAAAATTATTATCTTTTAGAAACATTTCTGTCAATGTTCCTTTTCCGGCACCACTTGGGCCACTAAAAACTATATTCATAAATACATCTCCCCCTTAAATTGTTTAGTATTATATCACAACTTCTATATTTTTCCAAATTAAAACAACTAACTGGTTAGTTGTCCTTTATATCTATTTTAATTTCTTCAATTATGTGTCCTATATTACCTTCTCCAGCATATTTATTCATATCAAAGAAATTATCATTAACACTCACCCATTCAAGTTCATTAACTTCTTCTACCAATTCTACTTCATTTTTTAAAATACCATAATAAACTTCTAATTCTTTGTTCCATTTGACATAAGTAAGATTCATAAAATGTATTAATTCGACATCTTCTTTTCTAATATTTGTTTCTTCTTCTAATTCTCTATATGCTTCATTTAAACCTTCATTTTCTTTTTCTATTTTTCCACCAACTAAATTATACATTCCCATATATGGTTCTTTTGTTCTTTTACACATCAACGTTCTTTCTAATTTTTTATCAAATATTACAATAACATTCATTTTTTTCATGTTTTACTCCTCTCAATTTTAATATAGCAAAAAATTAATTCATATTATTCTTTTCTCTTTCTTCTTGCTCTTTTTGTCTAGCTAAATCCTCAGCTAGTTTTTTATTTAGCATTTCTATATCTTCATCAGTAATAGGTATTACTCTATGAATATGTGGATTCTCTTCAGGTATTTTTTCTTCTATTTCAATAATTCCATTTAAGCATTTATCTAATATTCTTTTTAATTCATCTTTATTTATCGGTTTAGATAGATAATCATTAAATCCTACCTCTATATATTTAGTAGATTTACCTTCCATTGCATCAGCTGTAAGTGCTACTACTGGAATATTAAAATTATTTATTTCTTTTAATTTTTTTAATGTTGCCACACCACTCATTTTAGGCATCATTATATCCATAAATATAATATCATAGTGTTCATTATTTTCTATTTTTTCAATAGCATTAAATCCACTATCACAGCTATCTATATTAAGTTCAAATTCACTCATTATTTTACTAGCTACTTTAATATTTAATTTATTATCATCTACTATTAATACCTTCTTATCACTATAACTTACTTTATCATCTTTAACTACTTTTACACTTTCTTCTTCTTTAGAATATTTTTGTTCTACAAATATTGTAAATTTAGAACCCTCACCATATGTTGAATGTACTAATATTTTCCCACCCATCATTTCAACTAAAGATTTAGTTATTGCAAGTCCAAGTCCTGTACCTTCAATAGTAGAGTTTTTATCCTCTTCAGCTCTTTCAAATTTATTAAAGATTGTATCCATTTTATCTGGTTTAATTCCTCTACCAGTATCAGATATTATTATTTGTAATTTACATTTATCTTTTTCGTTAATACAACTAACATTAAAATCTATATGTCCTTTTTCTGTATATTTAACTGCATTAGATAATATATTACTTATTATTTGTTTTAATTTACCTTGATCACCATATAAAGAATTAGGTAAATCTAAAGCAAAATTACATCTAAGTTCTATTTCCTTTTCGCCGATTCTAGTTTCGGCAATTGTAGTTAAATCTTTTAATACCTCTAAAGGATTATAATTAGTTTCAATTATTTCCATTTTATCAGCTTCTATTTTACTTATATCTAATATACCATTTACTATTTCAAGTAAGTTATTTGAAGCCATAACTACATCATTAGCATCTTCATGTATTTCATCTATATCATCACTATTTTTAATACATTCAGATAAGCCTACTATAGCATTTAAGGGTGTTCTAATTTCATGACTCATACTACTTAAGAAATCACTCTTAGCTCTATTTGCTTTCTCTGCCATATTTTTAGCATATTCTAATTCTCGTACCATTTTTACATCTGGATTTTCTATTGTAAAATACATTATTACACATATTAATGTTTCAACATATGTTAATAATAATAATTGTGGATATGCATTTTGAATAAATATTGATAAAGTTCCAACTATGAAAAATACAAAAACGGGAATATATTTTCTAGATAATATATTTTTTATATTTATTATAATCATTGTCATAATAATAAATATTAAAACACCACTAACTAAATACGCAAAATTAACGCTAGGTCCTATTGTATATCTTGTTTGGAAATTATCTTTTAAAACAAGTTCTATCGGCAAAACATAGGTAATAAAAATAATAATTAAATATAATATTGCAATTAATGTTTTGTTAGTTTTCGACATTTTATTTTGTTTTTTTCTTGATATTATATGAATATATATAGTAAACAATCCAGTCCAAGTAATTAAATATACCAAATAAGATTTATAAATAAAATCGCTCAAAACTGGTAACTCATTATATATCATTGATGCATAAGTACATAGTATTTCAATGACTAAGCCTATTAAATTACTTACAATTAAAATTTGATAAAGTTTTGTTTCTGAATTATTAACATGCCCTTTCTTAAAAAATAGCAATATTACCAATAAAGAAAAAGGTATCGCACAAATTGGAAAAAATACTCCACTACCCATAATTACACCTCTCTATTTTCTTTATAATTATAACACAATTTCATAATTAGTACAATAAAACACATAAGATTAATTATGTGCTTTTAATTTTTGTAGATTTTTTTTGAAAGTGCACAATTAATGTGCAATAAGTTTTGAAAACATATATAATATCTTCCTAAGCAATTTGTTTGTCATTAAGGAGGTATTGAAAGTGACAAATTATTGTCATCTATCTTATGAAGATAGAAAAATATTGAAGATGGATTAAATGAAAACAAGTCCATTAACCAAATTGCTAAAGAATTATGTAGAAATCATTCTACTATTTTAAGAGAAATAGATAGAAACAAAAGATATTCTGAACCATCAACTTGAAATAATTATAAAATTAATCATCCTGATTTAGATTTATCATGTGAAAGATTAAAACGTTCTCCATATGTTTGTAATGGTTGTAAGTCTAGAAGTGGTTGTAGAAAAATTAGATGGACTTATTATGCTAGAGAATCTCAAAAATCATATGAGGAATTAATTAAATCTTGTAGACAAGGTATTAATTTAACTTTAGAAGAAATACACATTATTAATGAAACTATAACTCCACTTGTTAAGAAAGGACAAACAACTAATCATTTATATATCAATCATCCTGATATTTTAGATTTTAGTAAAAGCACTTTTTATAGATATATTAACGATGGTGTTTTTGAATTTGGTCCACTCGATTTTCCGAGAATTGTTAAATATAAAAAAAGAAAGAATTCAAACAATAGAAGAACTAGAAAAGAACGTGAAATATTAATTAATAGAAAATACACAGATTTCATTGAATTTACTACTAATAATCCTGATTTAAATATAGTTGAAATGGACACAGTTGAAGGACTACAAGAAGAAGGGGATTGTTTTCTTACATTGCTTTGGAGAAAATCTAAATTTATGTTAATTTTTAAATTACAATCTCAAACAACTGAAGAAGTCACAAGAATATTCGAGATATTACAAACTCTTATTCCTTTAGACATTTATAAATATTTATTTCAAGTTATTCTTACTGATAATGGTCATGAATTCTTTGATGTTAATAATGTTGAATGTATTCATTCAACTGGTGAATATGTTACTCATCTATTCTTTTGTGATCCTCATGCTTCTAGGCAAAAAGGTATGATTGAAAAAAATCATGAATTTATTAGATATGTTTTACCTAAAGGTTCTTCTTTCAAAAATATTACACAAGAAGATTGCAATTTAATTATGAATAATATTAATTCATTATGTAGAG
>CALVVM010000080.1 GCA_944363855.1 uncultured Bacilli bacterium | reverse complement strand
GGATTGTCCATACCATAACAAATAAACTTGTTCATACATTTTTAAAAAAAATTGAGAAAACTCAGTTCTTTTTGTCGTGATTATAATATCATATTTTTTTTAATTTGACAAAACTTAGATAATCACACTATTAAAAATATTTCTATATATTTTTCACAATTTATTTAATTTAAAAGAAAAGATATTTACTATTATTTTTATAAAGCAGTCTAAGCTTTAGTATAAATAATAAGTAAATAAATAAGTTTTTCAATATTCTACAAATTATTTAAAACAATAATATTATAATAAAACAGTATGCTAGGTTGTCTAAATATTTAAATATATATTATAAAATAAAGTTTAATTAAATAATAAAAACAAATGGAACTGCTTTATATTAAAGTAAGTTCTTTTTATTATTATTTAATTTTTATAAAAAAATATACAAAAAAACAGATTAGTTTTTTAATCTGTTAAATTATTTGATATATCAACAAATACTTCTATTGGTAATTGTTCTGCTCTTACACTTAAATCAAAGTTATGTTTTTTTAATACTTCTTCTATTTTTTCTAAATTATATTTTTTTAAATTATTTTTTATTGTTTTTCTTTTTTGTGTAAATGAATCTTTTACTAAGTTAAAGAATAATCTTTCATCTTTTAATTTAAAATTATTTTCTTTTTTAGTAAACTCTACTACTATACTATCTACATTTGGTTTAGGTATAAATACATTTTTAGATATATCTAGTAGCTTTTTTACATTAAAGTAATAATTTAAATATATAGATAGTGAGTTATATTCTTTTGTATTTGGTTTTGCTTTAAATCTATCTCCAACTTCTTTTTGTACCATTACAACTATTTTATCTACTGGTATATTATCTTCTATAAACTTTACTATTATAGGAGTTGTTATATAGTAAGGTAGATTAGCAACTACATATAGTTTTTTATAACTATATTTTTTTATATCTTCAAGTACATTTGCTTTTAAGAAGTCTTTAAATATTATATCTACATTATTACAATCTTTTAAATTATCTTGTAAAAGTTCTTTAAGTGTTGTATCGATTTCATAACAAAGTACATTTTTAGAATACTCAGATAATTTATATGTTAAAGACCCTGCTCCAGGACCTATTTCTATTACTAATGTATCTTTATCTATATTAGCACTTGTAATTATATTATTTATTATATTTTCATCTATTATAAAGTTTTGTCCAAACATTTTTTTTAGATTAAAATTGTATTTTTCCATTTTTTCTTTAAACTTTATTGGTGAATACTGCATAATATCTCTCCATTCCATCTTATAATATCACATTTTTATGAAAATAAAAAGGGATTACCATCCCCATCTTTGTACATTAAATGATGTATTTGAACTAGTAGCTCCACCTGTAAGTGCTTCTTTTTGAGAAGTGAATGCTAAATCCATCCAAACTACTCCTTCATTTCTCCAAGCACCTCTCATAGCAGATCCTGTATCTAATACTATTCCTGTGAACTTATTAAGTGTTCCATTATCTACAGTAACTATTGTCCCACATGGAAATAAATTATGATCTGCAGCAAGTATTCTAACACTACCATATTCATCATCTGTATAATATAGTCCATCATAAATTAAACTATGATTTTTACCGTTTTCTGTTCTACAAGCAACATTCCCTACTTTACTACATCCAGGACAATCAGGACCATATCCAGTAAGTTTACCTTTATAGTTTCCTTGTTTTCCAGTTCCTACTTTAACAACTTCATTTTTCATATCGCTTAAATGTATATAATTTAAACCATCATAAGTATAATCTAATCCATTTATACCTTCACTTATTACTATTGGTTCTGCATTAGAAGGCATATTTGATACATATATATAATCAGTTCCATAAGGTTCTATTTCATTTAATACAGTTGCAGTCTTATCTCCAACGTTATTATAAATAGTAGTTCCTGTATTTAACATTGTAACTGTTATTATAGTAACCATTGCACTTATTGATAAAAATAATGAAAACTTAACTTTTTTTGTCATTTTCTCACCTCTACCATATATAGCATAATTATATCATTTTTGAAGGTTTAAGTCAAATAATTGTATGGCATTAGAACTTGTAATATCTAATACTTCTTTAATATCTATACTTTTTAATTGAGATATTTTAAGAGCAACATAATAAGTATTACTTGGATTATTTTTTTTACCTCTAAAAGGTTCAGGTGATAGATAAGGACTATCTGTTTCAAGTAATATATCTTTTAAATCTATTTCTTTAACTATTTCTTGTAACTTTTTAGAGTTTTTAAAAGTTACAGTACCACCTACTCCTATTTTATATCCTAATTTTATAAACTCTTTAGCCATTTCTAAACTAGAACTAAAACAGTGTAGCGATCCTTTTAATTTATATTGTTTTAATATATCGTAAGTATCTTGTATTGCTTCTCTAGAGTGTACTACTATAGATTTATTATACTTTGTAGCAATATCTAATTGTCTTTTAAATATATCTTGTTGTTTTTCTTTATTGTCACTAACCCAATAATAATCAAGACCTATTTCTCCTATAGCAACTATTTTAGGATTATTTATATTTTCTTCTAAAAACTTAAAACTATCTTTATCTATATTATCTACTTCTTCTGGATGTAGCCCTAGAGTACCATAAACATTATCATAGTTATTTACTAGTTCTAAAACCTCTTTATTAGTTTTATCATTACATCCACTAGCAATCATAATACCATCCATATTTTTTATTATTTCATCTAAGTTTTCATAATCTTCATAACTTAAATGACAATGTGTATCTATTAACATATAACCACCAAAAAAATTATACCACACTTGATATAATTTTTCTATTTCTTTCTATTTGATAATTTAGCAATTAGTAAAAAAACATAAAGAGTTATTAAATAACCTAATTCTAAATAATTCTTACTTACGATAAAACTGCCTAAAAGTAAATAAGTTACAAACATTACTGCTGATATCCAAAGATATTTTTCTACGTTTTTATTGTTTGACATATTTTCTCCTTATCTATTTTAAAAATACAGCAAATCAAATATAACATATATAAAAATAATAATAAATAGTTTTTAATTTTTTTTACTCGACAAATTACTACATTTTACATATTTGTTTACAAAAAAAAGAAAAACTAATATATTTTTTCTTTATGATTATTATATTCTTCACTTGAATATTTTATGTAGCCTAAATAGGCTAGTTTACTATAAAGAAATGATAAAGGAATAAAGTTTTTCTTACATATTTCTTCTCTTTCGTTATAATTATTTAATATTTCTTCCCAAACTTTATTATCTATCATTTGATTTAGAGCAAACTCATCTGCTCTGTTTTCTAACTTATCTATTTCTTCATCTATTATTATTTTATTTTTTGCTTTATTATAATCGGTTTTTATATGACTTAATTCGTGGTATAAAGCATAGTAAAAACTTGCTTTATCTTTTAAGTGTTTTGTCATATATATTGCAGGATTAGTTCCTTTAACCATCATACATCCTCTAAGTTTAGTTCCTTCTAAAGCATCTTCTATAGATAAATAAATACCATACTTATTGAATAACTTTATTAAGTTTTCTTTATTAAAAGAATTATTTCTTTCTATTTTTAATTCTTCTAATAATTTAACTAAATTTGAACTATTATAATTTTCTACTTCTTGTTTTTCTATTATTTTATCACAATGTTTTATCCATAAATAAATCTTTTTCATATTAGCAGAATCACTTTTTTTATATAATACTCTTTTACTTAAATAACTATCTAATACTTCAAAGTTTTTAACACTTAAATAATCTAATAAATCTATTGTATTTTGTACTACTGATGTTTTATCTTTAAGGGTTATCCATTCTTTTTTATGCATTTCATTTATATAATAACTATTTAAAAACTCTTTTATTTCTTTTTCAGTTTTATATTTTTTATTTAAATATTCATATATTCTTTTTTTATTTTCTACATAAAATATTAAATTGATATCTATATCCGTTATTAAACTTATAGCAAGCATAACACTCTCAGATATATTTGTATTTTCATTTAATATTTCATTCATATGCTTACTAGACACATCTATTCTATCAGCAAAATCAGTTTGTGATATTTTATAGTAATCTAAATAATCTTTTAACATACTTCCAAATCCATTCATGTTATCCCTCCCCATAATGTTTTGAATCTATATCAATAAAATCTATTTCTTCTATTTCAATTTTATTATATGGATATTCTCCAATTGGTTTCATAATAAGTCTTATTTTATTATTAACCCTAGCTGTATAATACTCTTTTAAATCCCCTTGCTTTTGTTCTATATGATAAATATTTTTATAAGGACTATTTATTAAACTTTGTAAATTACTAGAATTTATTATAAGATTTTCTATATTTTCTATTCTAATTTTTTCTTTTACTAAGTTTTTATTTAATATATCTTTCTTATAACTTTTTAAATATTGTTTATTCTTGTTGATTATCATACTCTCTCCTTTTAAGATATTATAACCTATTAGGTTATAATATGCAAGATTTTTTTATAAAAAAAGAAAAAATTATTTTTCTTTCTCTATTCTTATAAATAATGGTTTTGGATCATTTAAAGTATCTCCAACTTTTAATTTGCCAAATTCATTTATTGAATCATAACTAGTTTCAGTAGTGTTTAATTGTCTAAATATTTCTTCTGAAGTAGTTGGTAAGAAACTGTGTAGTAGTACTGCACCTATTCTAATTGATTCAAGTAAGTTATAGATTACTTTCTTTAATCTATCTTTATTTTCTTCTTTAGCAAGTATCCATGGAGTAGTTTCATCTATATATTTATTACATCTTTTAAATATATTAAATACTTCATCTATAGCATCAGCTACTCTTAAATCATCCATACATTTTTCTACTTTACCTTTAGCACCCATTACTGTATTTATTAAATCTTCATCAACAGTATCAGTAACATCACTATTAGAAACAATATTATCAAAGTATTTTTTATTCATTGATATTGTTCTATTAACAAGATTTCCTAGAATGTTAGCTAAATCTGAATTATATCTTTCTTCTAACAATTCATAAGTTAAATTACCATCGTTAGCAAAAGGTATTTCGTGTAGTACGTAATATCTTACAGCATCTACACCATATTGTTCAGCTAAGTCATCTGCGTATATAGCATTCCCTCTACTCTTACCTATTTTATCATTGTTAGTGAGTAGCCATGGGTGTCCAAAAATTTGTTTAGGTAATTCTATATCTAAACTCCATAGGAATGCTGGCCAATAAATACTATGAAATCTAACGATATCTTTACCTATTAAGTGTAAATCAGCTGGCCAATATTTTTTAAATTCTTCACTTGGATTATCTACATCGTAACCAATATTAGTAATATAGTTTGTAAGTGCATCTAACCAAACATAAACAACATGTTTTGGATCAAAATCTACAGGGATTCCCCAATCAAAACTAGTTCTTGATACACATAAATCTTGTAATCCAGGTTTAATAAAGTTATTTAACATTTCATTTCTTCTTGAATCTGGTTGTAAAAAGTTAGGATTCTCAGTTAAGAATTTTTCTAATCTATCTTGATATTTAGATAATCTAAAGAAGTATGCTTGTTCACTTTTTTCACTAACTTCTCTACCACAGTCTGGACATTTACCATCTACAAGTTGGGATTCAGTCCAGAAAGATTCACAAGGAGTACAGTATAATCCTTTATATTCATCTAAATAGATATCTCCTTTATCATACATTTTTTTAAATATCTTTTGAACTTGTTTTTCATGTATCTCATCTGTAGTTCTTACAAATCTATCATAACTAGTATTCATTGTATCCCATATTCTTTTAATTTCACTAGCTACTTCATCTACAAACTCTTTTGGAGTTTTTCCTTGATCTTTAGCTTTTAATTCTATTTTTTCTCCATGTTCATCTGTTCCTGTTTGAAAATAAACATCATAACCTTGTAATCTTTTAAATCTAGCGATTGCATCTGCAAGTATTATCTCATAAGTATTTCCTATATGAGGTTTACCTGATGTATAAGCAATAGCAGTTGATATATAATATTTTTCCATAATATCCCTCTTTCTATTTAGTTGTGGATCCAAATCCACCATTTCTCTCATTTTCTGATTCTATATCATCATCTGTTTTAAGGTATTTCATAAATATACCTTGAATCATTCCTTCCCCTTTTTTTACTATATAATCCTTATCTCCTTCATTTTGTATTCTAATCCACATATGACCTTCATTATTTGGATTGTTATAGTAATCTTGATCAATAACACCAACTTGGTTACACATTCGTACATTGTACTTAAATCCCATACTGCTCCTATCTATAAGAAACAATACTTCATCACTTTCCATACTAGCCTTTATCCCAGTTGGTACTTTCATAATTTCTCCTGGTTTTAGTGTATAATCATAAAGTGCGAAGAAATCATAACCAGCAGAAGCTTTAGTACATCTTTTTGGTAAACTATATGATTCATATAATTCTTTATCATCTTTTATGTCTTTTTTGAATTGTTCAAAACTAATCTTTTCAAACTTTCTCACAATATCACCTCTATAAAAAAATCTCACATCCTAGTATAAGGACGTGAGTTTACGTGGTACCACCTTAATTCGTGTATAAATACACCTTAAAACTATAACGTTGTTACCGTATTATTTAAATATGCTCCAGACCCATTCGAGATACTTTGTATTACTTGCTTTCACCTAATCAAGTTCTCTAAAAAATACTCCTGTATCCTTCTTTCCTTCACTGCATTTGATTTCTTGAGTTAGATTATAGCACATTTTCCATTATTGTTCAAGATATTTTGTCATAAAAGATGAAACTATTCCAGCCATCTGCATCTCTGATTCACTCATTTTTTCTTCTTCACTTATTATAAGTATCATACCTGTTGCTTCACCATTAACAAGTATAGTTGATAAAACATAACTACAAGTAAGTTTTTCATCTTCAATAAAGTTTAACTCTTTAAAATGATTTTCTAATATTTTATCTCTTCTTTTTATAGATTCTGTTATAAAATCACTTATATTTTTATTTAAATATTTTTTCTTTAAAGGACCACTTGCGGCTACTACCTGATCTGTATCAGTTATAAATATACTGTGCTTCATAAATGTATATATTGCATCTGTAAGCTCTTGAGCTAAATCATTTATTTTATTCATCATAGAATATTTTTTTAATATTATATCTTCGTTTACTACAAATATTTCTAAATTATCTCCTTCTTTAATTCTTAGGTTCTTTCTTATTTCTTTTGGTATTACTACTCTTCCTAAATCATCTATTCTTCTTATTATTCCTGTTGCTTTCATAAAATCCTCCTAAATTTATTTTGTATTAAATAATTTTATTTATTCTAAAAAAGTGGTATAATTGTCTTGGTGATAGTATGAATTTAGATATTTATGTAGAATTTAATAACAACAATTTGTCTTTTCAATTATTTTTACCTTCTGAATTTATGGAAAAAGATATTGAAATTTATAGTAAAATTGAAAACGAATCATTCTATGAGTGTAATATTAATTCTTTAAATTTTAATGAATTAAATGATAAATTAAAAACTTTTATAGTTAAACATAAAGATTTTTTAGATATTAAAAATATTGAATTTTTAAATTTTCAATTAACTCAGGATAGTAATGAAAATTTATATAAATTTTTAAAAATATTTGAAAATCAAAATATTGAAATACAAATAAATAATTTTAAAGATTTTATCAGTAACACAAAAAATGAAGATTATAAAAATTTAAAAATAAGATTTAAAAATAGTACAGATATATTAACTCATAAAGAATTTAAAGAAATGTATAATAAACTAAATGAAATAATTGAGTTTGTAAAACATTATAATTTAAGTCCACTAGAAAGAGTTATGTTAGTATATGACATAGTAAAATCTAATAAATATAGACAAGAAAAAAGAAAAGATAGTTATAATATATCTAGGAATTTAAACCAAATTTTAAATAGTAATAAAATTGTATGTGTTGGGTTTGCTAATTTATTAGATTACCTATTAATAAATTTAGATATTGATTCTAATATAATCACTTTACAATATAAAAATAAAAAATCAGGTCATGAAAGAAATTATATACATTTGATTGATGAGAAATATAATATTAATGGTGTTTTTTTCTTAGATGCCACTTGGGACTCTAAAAAAAGTGATGAATATTTAGATAATTATAGATTTTTCTTAAAACCATTTAGATATTTTAAATACGTTAATCCAACAGAAAATGTATCATCTCAATTAAAATTTTCTGTATTAGAAAAAAGTTGTGAAGAAACAATAGATGAATTAGATAAAAATAATTATTATAAATCTATAAATTTTTTAATGGATTTGAATAGTTTAGAAAAAACATTTAACAAAAATTTAACTGAAACAAATTTTATGAATTTATTAAATGTTGATAATGAAGTGCTTAAAGAAAAAATAAAATTAGTTTTTAAATTATACAGCAAAACAATTAAAGAAAGTGCGTTTAAAAATGCTTTATATAAAATTAGAAAAATTGAATATATAAATGGTATCATTGATTATGAACCTACTGAAGAAATAATTGATAATGTTTGCAATCGATATTTTAAAGAAACAAGTGAAATCAGACTATTAAAAGCTTTAAATCTTTATGAAGAACCAACTCTTGATGAAGATTTAAAAGAAGCTAAAGCAAATTCTGTAGAAGAAGATTTATTAAGAATGAGATTTTTAAAAGCTCTAAAAAATGAAATTGGGGATTTACCTGAAAATAATTTTATAAAAAAGATGTAAAAAATTACATCTTATTTTTTTGGCACTCTAACTTGACAAGTGCTAAAAAAATGAGTACAATGTTATATGAGGTGATGAAAATGAATAATAATAATCCTTTTGGAGAATCATTAGAAAATGTGTTAGAAAAATATGGTAGAGACATTGTTGCTGCTGCTAAAGAAGGTAAAATAGATCCAGTAATTGGTAGAGATGAAGAAATACGAAACATCACAAGAATTTTATCAAGGAAAACTAAAAATAATCCCGTACTTATTGGTGAGCCTGGTGTTGGTAAGACTGCAATAGTTGAGGGACTAGCTAATCGTATAGTCAAAGGAGATGTTCCAAATAGTTTAAAAGATAAAACAATTTGGGAACTTGATATGGGCGCACTTATTGCGGGTGCTAAATATAGAGGTGAATTTGAAGAAAGACTTAAAGCAGTATTAAAAGAAATAAAAGAGTCTGATGGAAAAATAATACTTTTTATAGATGAAATCCATCTAATAGTAGGTGCTGGCGCATTAGAAGGAGCTATGGATGCTGGAAACTTACTTAAACCAATGCTTGCTCGTGGTGAAATACTTTGTATAGGAGCTACAACATTAAATGAATATAGAAAATATATTGAAAAAGATGGTGCTTTAGAAAGAAGATTTCAAAAAGTATTAGTTCAAGCTCCAACTGTTTTAGACACAATAACTATTTTAAGAGGATTAAAATCTAGATTTGAAGTCTATCACGGAGTTAATATTAAAGATAAAGCTCTTGTTGCTGCTGCAACACTCTCTGATAGATATATAACAGATAGATTTTTACCAGATAAAGCTATAGATTTAATTGATGAAGCATGCGCTACTATTAAAGTACAAATGGAATCAGTTCCAGTAGAACTTGATACATTAACTAGAGAAATAATGCAACTTCAAATAGAAAAAGAAGCTTTGAAAAAAGAAAAAGATGAAATATCTAAAAATAGAATTAGTGAAATTGATGAAAAATTAGATAATTTAAAAGAAAAAGAGAAAAAATTAAGAAATGACTGGGAAGATGAAAAAAATATTAATACTAAAATAAGTAAAAAGAAAGAAGAAATTGAAAAAGCAACTTTCGAATTAGAAAAAGCAGAAGATAGCTATGATTATGAAAAAGCTGCAATATTAAGACATGGAACTCTTCCTAAATTACAAAAGGAATTAGATGAATTAAATAATAAGAATAAAAATGAAATATTAAGTGATAGTGTTGATGATGAATCAATTGCTAGTATTGTTTCTAAATGGACTAATATTCCAGTAAGTAAGCTTGTTGGAGGTGAAAAAGAGAAATTACTTAGTTTAAAAGAAAATATGGGTAAAAGAGTAAAAGGACAAGATAAAGCTCTTGAACTCGTTAGTGAAGCTATTAAAAGAGCTAGAGCTGGTATAAAAGATCCTAATAGACCTATTGGTTCATTTATATTTCTAGGTCCTACTGGAGTTGGTAAAACTGAAGTAGCTAGAACTTTAGCTAGTGAATTATTTGACGATGAAAAACACATAGTTAGAATTGATATGAGTGAATATATGGAATCTCATTCTGTATCTAGATTAGTTGGTGCTCCTCCTGGATATGTAGGTTATGATGAGGGTGGACAACTAACTGAAGCAGTTAGAAGAAATCCATATAGTATAGTTTTATTTGATGAAATAGAAAAGGCACATAAAGATGTGTTTAATATATTACTTCAAATATTAGATGATGGTAGAATTACTGACTCACAAGGTAGAACAGTTGACTTTAAAAACACAATAATTATTATGACATCTAATTTAGGTAGTGAATATATTCTTGATAATGTTGAAAACTCTGAAACTTTAGTTATGGAAGAATTAAGACATACCTTTAAACCTGAATTTATAAACAGAATTGACGAAATTATAGTATTTAATCCATTAAGCAAAAATGTTTTATACGATATACTTGATAATATTATAAAAAATATTGAAAGTAGACTTTCTAATATGCATATTAGTATTAATCTAACTGATGAGGCTAAAAAATATATTATTGATAATTCATACGATGAAAAGTATGGAGCTAGACCTATGAAGAGATTTGTAAGTAAAAATATTGAATCTTTACTAGCAAACAATATCATAGAAGATAATATTTCTTTTGGTCAAACTATTACAATAGATATTGATAATGATAAATTTATTATTAAAAAAAATGACTGATTATTCAGCCATTTTTCATTAACTTCTTTTCCAATTATAAAAACTATATGTATCTTTAAAATATGTTGCATTAGTAGTTGGATCTGAAAGATCTAAGTCTACCGCTTCTGAATCCACATTAAATGCATCAGATGCTTCCCAACCATTAGGATTATTAAACGTTGCACTTGTTAAACCTGTTCCACCAAATGCATAAAAACCTATATATGTTACACTATCTGGGATTGTTACACTTGTTAAACTTGTACAATCTTCAAATGCAGCCGTACCAATGCTTGTTACACTATCTGATATTACTAATTTTGTAACATTTTTTAACGCTTCATTTCTAAGTACTTCTGAATTTGAACCATTTTCGACATCTAGTCCATATATATTTACTAATGTATCTCAATCTGCTATTAAATTGTTATTGTCATCGAATGCTCCTGCTATTAATTCGCCATGTGAATATTTTTTATCTCCACCATTTACTGTACAATCTCCCAAATATATATTACCATCTGTATATATTTCTATTTTACGCATACTACATTTCCATCATATTCTATATTCATCGTTTTTGTTGAATCATTTTGTTTTGTTAATATTTTTCCATCTGTTGTTGTAAATGTTCCTGAAATACTTTCATTATTATTTAATTGATATTTTGCTATTGCTTGTTCTACTGAACTAGCATATAATTCTACACTTCTTTTATTTGATTCTTCTCTTGAATCACTTATTATGTTTAGTATTATTGGGGTTGCTATTAATGCTATGATTGCTAGTATTACTATTACGGCTAATAGTTCTATTAGCGTAAATCCTTTTTTTTCATTTATATCTTCCTTCTTTCTACTATAGATGACATATCTTATCTATCTATTTTATTATAGCATTACCCCCCACGCTGTCAATATTTTTTAAGGGGAATTTTATAAAATTATTATACAAAAAACTATTAACAAAATTTATTTGTTAATAGTCTTAAACATTATCAAAAAGTTATTTTTTGATATTTTAATTCTCCCATTCTTGATGTTGGTATAAATCCAGATTCAGCTTTTATAACATCAGGAATTCTATTTACTATTGAAGCACAAGTAAGTTCTACAGTACTTGGTCTAGTTACAACGAATGTTGTATCAGGTTCCCCATAAACAGTCCATTCATTTTTATCACAATCGGTATCAGCATATACTTTACCAATACATTCACTTTCTATTACAATACCTTCTTTTGTTTCAGTTGTTACAACAGCACTCATTCCTGTTGCATCTCCTGCTTTAACTGTCATGTTAAGTGTTGAAGAATATATATCTTTAGTATGAGTCATTGGAATACATTTTTGTGTTTGATGTATAGGAGTTAATCCTAATTTATCACATAACCATCCATTAGTATTCCACATATAACTAGGAGCAAATTCTCCTTTTTCTATTATTTCTAATCTTTGTTCTTCACTCATTCTATCAGAACTAGCAACTTCTTTATCAAAGTCTTCTAAAGTAAGTCCTGCACCATGTGCTTGAGCTAAAGCAATACCATAATCTTCTACATTATAAGAAGAAGATCCTTTTATTTTTGTAATATTATGAGTAGCACCAGCAATTGTAGTAATTAAATTACCCCAGAAAGCATCTTGATATCCACTACCTGTAATAGTACAGTTAGTTTCTTTAGCTACTCTATCTAATTCTTCAGTAATTCTAGGTGATGAGTTTGCTGGATAAAACGCTTCTTCACAAGTAGTAATAGCATTTACTCCATTTTCAGCACAAGTCATTAAAACACTCTCTAAGTCACTCATTAAACTCATAGTAGTAACTATAGCAATATCAGGTTTAACTTCTTTTAATAATGAATCTAATTCATTAACATTTCTAATTGTTACTCCTAATTTATCACATCCTATAACACTACTTACATCCTTACCAATTACTTCTGGATTAATATCTACCGCACCTACTATTTCATATCCATTTTCAATAGCATATCTCATAGTATAAATAGACATTTTACCACATCCAATTTGGACAAATTTTATTTTTTCCATCATATCCTCCTTTTATAGTACATATACGTTGTACTATCCAACATAATTTTATTATAAACTATATAAAAAAAGCAAGTAAAAATTATTATTTTTTTACTTACTTTACATTTCTTTTATAGCTTTTTTTAATATATTTAACATATCTATTAAATAATAAATAAAATGTTTATCTAAACCTACTGTATCAAGAGTTATTGTAAGTTCATCATTTCTCATAGAAAATCTAAACTTTCTAGTTAATGATATTACATCTAAAAAAAGTAATTCTCCATCTATATTTTTTGTTAATTCTTTTGTAAGTGTTATTGAAACAAAGTTTTTAGTTTGATTAACACTTTTAACTTTTAGTGTTCTTATTTCTTTTTCAAATAATTCTTCATACATATAAATAATTACATTTTCATCTAGCACACCAAATCTATCTTCCAACTCTTCTTTTGTTTTATTTAAAGTTTCAATGGAATCAATTTTATTAATTTTTTGATGTATCTCTATTTTTAAATCTTCTTCTTTGGCATACTTATCATCAATAGTTGTTTCTACTTCTATTAAAGGTTGAGTATCACTTTCATTCTTTTCAATATTTATACCCTTCAATTTACTTACTTCTTCATTTAGCATATCAAGGAACAGCTCTACTCCTACTGTATCTATAAAACCGGATTGTTCAGATCCAAGTATATCTCCTGCACCTCTTATAGATAAATCTCTCATAGCTATAGAAAACCCACTACCAAGTTCAGTAAACTCTTTTATAACGTTTAATCTTTTCTTAGCAACATCACTTAAAATCTTACCTTTATTATACATTAAATAAGAATAAGCAATTTTATTACTTCGACCTACTCTCCCTCTTATTTGATAAAGTTGAGATAAACCATATCTATCAGCATTTATTATAATTAATGTGTTTACATTAGGTATATCAATACCTGTTTCAATAATTGTAGTACAAAGTAAAACATCATATTCTTTATTCATGAACTTATACATAACATCTTCTAATTCTTCTTTTTTCATTTTACCATGACCACATATAATACGTGCTTCTGGAACAAGATATTCTAAACTTCTTTTCTTTTCTTCCATTGTTTGAATATCATTATAAAGTATAAATACTTGACCGTTTCTTGCAAGTTCCTTGTATATTGCATCTTTAATTACATTTTTATTTTCTTCTAACACATAAGTCTGTATAGGATATCTATCTACCGGTGGAGTTTCTATTAAAGATAAACTTCTAACTCCAGCAAGTGACATTTGAAGTGTTCGTGGGATTGGAGTTGCACTTAAAGTTAAAACATCTATATTATTTTTATAAGATTTTATTTTTTCTTTGTGCTTAACACCAAATCTTTGCTCTTCATCTATTACAAGTAATCCTAATCTTTTACAAACTACATCTTCACTTAAAATTCTATGAGTACCTATAAGTAAATCTACTTTACCATCGTTCAAATCTTTTAATATTTCGTTTTGTTTTTTCTTAGAAATGAATCTATTTAAAAGTTCTATTCTTACAGGGAATTCTTTAAATCTTTCTATAGCGTTTTGAAAGTGTTGCTGAGAAAGAATTGTTGTTGGACATAAGAATAATACTTGTTTATTAGACATAATAGCTTTGAATATAGCACGGAATGCTACTTCAGTCTTACCATATCCAACATCGCCACATAAAAGTCTATCCATAGGAATACTTTTTTCCATATCTTTTTTTATTTCTTCTGTTACCTTTAATTGGTCTTTTGTTTCAATATATGGAAAATTCTTTTCAAACTCTATTTGCTCTTCTGTATCTTTATCAAAAGCATATCCTATAGCCATTTCTCTTTCAGAATAAAGTTTTAATAAATCACCCGCCATACTTTCTATTTTTTTCTTTATATGTAACTTAGTTTTAGTCCACTCAGTACCACCTAATTTATTTATTTTAGGGGTTGCTCCTTCATTAGATGAATATTTATTTATGAATTCTAACTTTTCAACTGGGATATAAAGTTTATCTTCACCTTTATATTCAATTGTTAAATAATCTTTTTTTAGGCCATTCTTAGTTAAAGTTTTTATACCTCTATAAATACCAATACCATGAACTACATGAACTACATAATCACCTATATTAAGTTTATTTATATCTCTAATCTTAGATCCCATCTTAAAGTTAGATTTATATGCTACTCCACTTTCTTTTTTATTAAATAGTTCCTTTTCAGAAACTACTACATAGTTTCCAATTATATAGCCGCTATTTATTTTTCTAACTACAAGATTTATTTTATTGTCTATTATATCTGATATACTTGTAACTACTACATTACTACTTACGAGTTCACTTTCTAATCTATTAATTTTATATCTATCTGATAAACAAACTATAACAGTTTTACCATCTTTTATATACCCATTAAGTCTTTTACTTATTGAATCCATGCCACCTATAAAATTATCTAACTCAAATGATTGATAATTTATAGATTTTTTAGAGTTAGTTTTATTATCAAATGATACAAAGTCTATTTCTTCATATTTATAACTTTTTTCTAAATCAAACATGAATCTAGTATTAGAACTTATTTCATTATTATTTTTATAGTCGTTTATTTCTTCAATTAATAATTCAAAACTTTTTTCAATAGATTTTTTATCATCATAAAAAATTATACAATCATCTAAATAATCTAATATAGATACAGGTTTTATATATTTTATCAATTCTCTATATTTAGGTTCCTCTTCTAGTTCCTTATCAATAATAAACTCAGTTGTAGGTGTTATTAATACTTCATCTAATCTATCTTTAGAAATTTGAGTATCAATATCAAATTCACTAATTCTATCTATTTCATTTCCCCAAAACTCTATTCTTATAGGATTTCTATAATTAATTGGAAATATATCTATTATAAATCCACGAACAGCTATTTCACCTGTTTTATTAACTAAAGATTCTCTTTTATATCCAATTCTATATAAATTTGAAATTAATTCTTCTATTTTTATTTCATCACCTAATTTAATTTTAGAATATGAATTTCTATAATCTTTTGGACTAGGTAAAAATCTTAGAAATCCCATTAAGTTAGTTATAACTACTCTTTTTTCTTCTAGCAAAGTATTTAAAGTATCAAGTCTAGTAAATTTAAACTCTGGACTGATAGCTAATGCTTCACTTGTTAGAAAATCATCCATTGGGAAGAAAGATACTTTGTCTGTATAATTTAATAATATTTGGTATAGTTTATTTGCTTCATAGATAGTAGAAGTTACACACACTATACTTTTATTTTCTTTTTTAAACTTTTTATATAAATATAAACCTTTAAGTTCGGGTGTTAAACCATAAACAGAATCTCCATCCAATTCATTTAAAATATTATTAAATAAACTCATTATACTTCCTCCTTTCCAACGGCAAAATGATACACTTTGGTATCATTAGTTTATTAATTTTAATTTTCAATTATATTTATTCATTACATTATCAAATGGTAATTTTAAATAATCTTCTATAATATCAGGCATTTTATCTATTATTGGATTTATTAAATTCATTTCTTCTTTAGTAAATTTTCCTAATACATAATCTTTAGTATCCATATTTTTATCATTTGATATACCAATTTTTATTCTTTTATAATCTTTAGTGGATAAGTGAAGTTCTATATTCTTAAGACCATTGTGTCCTCCACTTGATCCTTTATATCTAAGTCTAAAGTTGCCTATTTTTGTATCTAAATCATCGCAAATAATTAGTACATCTTCTATATCTATTTTAAAGAAATTAACAAAATTTCTTATTACTTCTCCAGACAAATTCATATATTTTCCAGGTTTTAGAAGAATTATCTTTTCACCATTATGATTAAATTGTGTATAAGAACCAGTAAATTTATTTGAATCAAAACTTACTTTAAAATGTTCAGCAATTTTATCTATACACATAAATCCAATATTATGTCTAGTTTTATTATACTCCCTTCCTGGATTTCCTAAACCTACTATAAGTTTCATTTTATCACTTCTTTTCTATATTGTGGTAAATATCGTATACTTCACTTTTTTTCATACCACGTTCTTTAGCAACTATCTTAATAGCATCCATTGAACTTTTACCATCTTCTATATATAGTTTAACATGTTCTTCAACTGTTAAATTTTTGTATTCAGTAGTTTCCTTATTACCTTCTACTACTACTACAAGTTCTCCTTTATATTCGTTTTTTTGCTCTATTAGTTCACCTATTGTTCCCCTATATATTTCTTCATACTTTTTAGTTATTTCCCGGGAAATACATATTTTACGATTATTTCCCAAAATATTTTCCAAATCTTTTAATGTTTTATTTATGCGATGTGGAGCTTCATAAAGTATTAGTGTAGCATCTATATTTTTTAAAAATTCTAACTCTTTCCTTCTAGCACTATCTTTACTATTCAAAAATCCATAATAGTAAAATGGCATAGGACTAATACCTGATGAAGTTAGAGCTGGTATTAAAGCAGTAGCTCCTGGTAAACTTACCACATTATAACCTTCTTCTATAGCTACTTTAGCAAGTTCATATCCTGGATCACTTATTATAGGTGTTCCTCTATCACTAACTAACCCTACATTACTTCCACTACTTAAATACTCTAACAACTTTTCTTTATTACCTGATTCGTTATAATTATGACTAGATATTAACTTTTTACTTATATCTAAATATTTTAATAATTGTCCAGTTACTCTAGTATCTTCACAGAAAACTACATCAACCATTTTTAATGTATTAATCGCTCTTATTGTTATATCTTCCATATTTCCTATTGGAGTTGGAATAAGATATAAAGTTGGACTATTATCATAACTTTTTTGTGACATAATATCACCTCTATTCAAAATATTTTTTTACGTCCTCTGTATATTCTCCATTGTCTTTATGACTATAGATAGGCGCTAAAATTTTTAATCCCGGCTTACCATTTTTACTTCCTTCTATTAGCATTATATTAGCTTCCATATTTTTCTTTGGATATACAAATTGAACTCTTTTAGGTTCTATATTATTCTTTTTCATTTCTTCTACTACTTCAACAAATCTTTCTGGTCTATGTACGATAGCTATTACACCATTATTTTTTAAAAGTTTTTTAGCTATACTAAATAGTTGATTTAAATTTAATTTAACTTCATGCCTAGCAATAGTCTTATAATCATTTTTATTTATATTAGACGTTTCTATATACTTAAAAAATGGAGGATTACAAGTTATTACATCAAAAGAATCAGTTTCAATTTTTTTATAATAATCATTTATATCTTTGTTTATTATAGTTATTTGATTTTCTTTTTTATTGATATTAACTGATTCTAAAGCTAAATCATATACTTCTTTTTGTATTTCTACACCAGTAATTTTTGCATTAGTTTTAGTAGATAGTATTAAAGGTATAGGTGCATTACCACACCCTATATCAAGTATTCTATCTATTTTTTTATTAAGTGTGACAAAGTTTGGAAGTAATACCGAGTCTAATGAAAAATTAAACATTTCATTATCTTGTACTATTTTTAAATCTTTATAACCTAATAAATAATTAGTTACCTTCATTTACATCAACTTCCACTATTCCATGATCTTTAACATCTACTCTATAAGTTTGTTTTAATATATCTGTACTTATAACTCTACCTTCACCAAACTCAGTTTGAACTTTTTTTCCTATTTTAGGAAGTTTCTTCATACATTCTTTATAGTATTCATCTTCATATTTCAAACAGCAAAGAAGTCTTCCACATAATCCATTTATCTTAGTAGGATTTAAAGCAATATTTTGATTTTTAGCCATATTTATTGAAACAGAATCAAAATCACATAAGAACTTAGAACAACAAAGTTCTCTTCCACAAGAGCCATATCCACCTATTTCTTTAGCTTTGTCTCTAACCCCTACTTGTCTTAATTCTATTCTTGTTTTATAATTATTAGCTAAATCCTTAGCTAATTTTCTAAAGTCAATTCTATTATCAGCAATAAAAGTAAACAACAACTGACTTCTATCAAACGTATAATTAGCATCCAATATCATCATATTTAATTTATATCTTTCTACTAAATCTTTACATTTTTTTAGTGCTTTTTTAGCATCATTAACATTTTTGACATGTTTTTCATAATCTTTCTTAGAAGCAATTCTTATAACTTTAGATAAAGAACTTCTTATTTTAGATTCTTCTATTTCAAAGTTAGACATTTCTATTGTACCAAATTGCAATCCTCTTTCAGTTTTTACTATTACATTTATACCTTTTTTTATTTTCATGCCATTAGGCGAAAAATAGTAAACTTTATTTTTAGGTTTAAATACAACACCTACTACTTCTATCATTTTTTTTCACACCTTTCAAGTTCAATGATTAATTTATCCATCAATAAATTATTATTAACATTAAACTTAATTTTTTCTCTCAAATCCATTATAACATTTATTTTGCTAGTTATTTCATCTAAATTATTTTTTTCTTCTACAATATTAACATCATTTACATAATCAGTAAATACTTGTATAATTTTTCCTAATTTTAAATTTAACACATCTTTATAAAATAAAAGCATAATAGTAAAAGAATCATAAATATCCTGTTTTTCTTTAAAAAATTCATGCCATAATTTATTTATATAAACTAATGTATTAGAATGATTTTCTTCATAGTATTTAATAAACTCAATTACTTTCTCTATTTTATTTATACTATCCTCATTATTTATAAAAAATTCTATATCTTCATTATTATTACTTAAATAATGAGCAAGTTTTTCTTTAGTAGAAAGATTATCTAATTTTATTTTATTTTTTAAAGATAAAACTTGACAACGTGATACTATAGTACTCAATAATTGGTATATATTTTCTGTAATTAATATAGCAATTATTCCTTCTTCTGGTTCCTCTAAAAATTTTAGTAGTGAATTAGATGATGCAGGATTTAATTTTTCTGCTTTATTAATTATATAAACTTTCTTATTTCCTACAACAGACTTTTTAGAAAATATTTCTTGTAATTCTTCAAGTTGACTTTTCTTAATCCATTGTCCTTCAGAATCTATTATTTTAAGTTCAATAAACTCATTTTTATCAATATTTTTACATTGACTACAGTTGCCACATTTTTTATTATTACTATAACTATTTGGACATAGTAAGTATTTAGCAAAAGCTATACCTAAATCTAAACCTTTAGAATATCCGTTAGTTTCAATTAAATAAGCATGACTATACTTATTATTTTTAACTGAATTAATTAAAGTTTTATAAACTATATTTTGTTCTAAACTAAAATCATCTAACATACTTACACCTCCAAACAAAGTCATATATATTATAACATAGTTTTATATTATTTTAAAACAAGAAAAAAATAGCAAATTAGCTATTTAAATAAGCTTTTTTAGTTTTTTCACTTTTGGTTTTTCTCATTTTTTTGTTTATCTTGCTCATATGGTTTAACTTCTAAAACCACTTGATCTCCTACAAAAGGTTTAATTTAATAGCATACAAAAATTTAAAAATCAATATATTAAAACCATAATAAAAATTAAACAAAGGAGTGCTGGTACTCCTAATATTGAAAGAAAACCTACCGTAAATACATTTATTGGAATTATCAAACCTAAGGGTTGCACAATAACATTATATCCATATAACAAAAAAGAACTAATAACTATTCGTTTTATTATTTTAAACAGTATTTTCAGCATAATTTGTCCACCTACTTTATATTATGTTTAAAATAATTTTTTTATGAATATATTAGTCCATATATCTTCTATTTTCTAAAGCCATTTCTAAAGTTAAAGAATCTACATAATCTATTTCTGCGCCCATAGGTACTCCATGCGCTATTTTAGATATTTTAACACCTGTACCTTCTAATATTTTGGATATATAAAGAGATGTTGTTTCACCTTCTACACTAGGCTTAAGAGCTAATATAATTTCTTTTACTTTATCTTTTTTTACTCTATCTATAAGAGTTGATATATTTATATCTTCCGGATTTATTCCGTCTATTGGAGAAATTAAACCATCTAATACATGATAATAACCATCAAATATATTTAATTTTTCAAATAAATTTACGAATTTAGGTTCCTCTACCACGCATAAAATTTCTTTGTTTCTACCATTATCTTTGCATATTTCGCATTTATCATCTTCACTTAAGTTATTACATTTTTCGCATCTTCTTATTTTAGTTTTAGATTCTTTTAGTGATTTAGCAAATAAATCTATTGTTTCTTTATCAAATTCTAATACTGATAGAGCCATTCTTTCTGCTGATTTTTCACCAACACCCGGAAGTTTTTTAAAACACTCTATCAAATTTTGTATAATACTAGGATATTTCATTAGAATAATCCTGGCATTCCTTGAGTATATTTACCCATCTTTGATTCAGTCTCTTTATTTATTTGTTTCATAGCATCATTAAGCGCTACTATAATCATATCTTGTAATAATTCAACATCATCGCTTTCAATTTGATCCATATCAATTTTAACATCTAATAATTCTTTTTTACCATTCATTTTTACTGTTACTATTGATGATTTACCAGTAAACTCTTTATTATTAATTTCTTCTTGTGTAGCTAACATATCTTTTTGTAATTTTTGTGCTTGTTTAAGCATTGCTTGCATATTCATGATATCCCTCTTTCTAATTATAAACTATCATATCTTCAAAAATTTTCTCTATTTCATTAGTATTTGAAATAGATTCTTCTTTTGTTATTTCATATATTTCTTCTAACGATATAGTTTCTTCATTATATTCATAAGCATTTGTTTTTGATTTCATGTGCTTATTAAATTCTACTTTTATTGGTTCCCATTCTTCTTCAAAAACAGCTATAGGTTTTAAATCTTCATTAAAGACTTTACTAAAAACTTTTTCTATATCAATAAGTGAAAAATTAAAACATTCTTCTAAATTTTTTAATTTATAAACAAATAATAGATTTTGACCACCCTTAGCCTTCAATTCTCCATCCAGTATTAAAGAAACTACTGAACTATAATCAGGATCCATTAGAAGTTCTTTTATGTTATCTAATTTTTTTTTGAATGTTACAAATTCTTGTTTATTAAATTTTGCTAACGTATTATTTATTCTTATTTTCTTTAATTTTTCTACATTTTCTTTTACTTTAGTATTAGTTTCTTTTTTTTCTATTTTAGTTTCTGTAACTATTTTCTTTTTTTCTTCTAATACAGGTATTTCTGATTGTTTTTCTATTTTTTGAACTACTACTTTTTCTTTTGTTAATTCAATTATTTTTATTATAGAAAGTTCAAATATTAATTTAACATTATTAGTTGTTTTACTAGATTTAATAGAATCAAGTAATATCTCTATTGTTTTATATATTTGGTCTTCAGTAATTAAATCACATGTTTTTGAATAAAGTTTTTTCTTTTCTTCATTATCAAAATACTCTGAACTATTAAAATATATTAATGTATTTTTTAAAAAATCAATTATTGTTTCTATTATTTTAGTTAAGTTCTTACCATCTTCATCATATTTAGATATTAAATCAAATGTTTCACTCAATTTATTATTAAATATTAAAGTCAATAAATCACTTATTTCTTTTTCTGTTATTGTTCCATATACATTATTAACATCATTTACTGTTATTTTTTCAGTAGTATAAGCAGTTAATTGATCTAGTAAACTTACTGAATCTCTCATACCTCCATCTGATAATTTTCCAATTAATTCTATTGCTTCTTCTTCTATATTTATATTTTCCTCCTTACAAATATAGTTTAATCTTGTTTTTATATCTGTTACACTTATCTTTTTAAAATCAAATCTTTGACATCTAGAAAGTATTGTAGATGGTATTTTATGTGGTTCTGTTGTAGCTAATATAAATATGATATGTTTTGGAGGTTCTTCTAGTGTTTTTAATAATGCATTAAAAGCAGCTGTAGTAAGCATGTGTACCTCATCTATTATATAAACCTTATATTTTCCAAATGAAGGCACTAACCCTACTTTATCTCTTAATTCTCTTATTTCGTCTACTCCATTATTTGATGCAGCATCTATTTCAATTATATCTGTATTTTGTTTATTATTTATTTGTGTACAACTTACACATTTATTACAAGGTGTAATATTATCTAATGATTCACAGTTAACTATTTTAGCAAGTATCTTAGCTATACTTGTTTTACCAGTCCCTCTAGGACCGGTAAATAGATAAGCATGACTGATTTTATCATTAATAATACTATTAGTTAATGTTTTCTTTATTACCTTTTGACCAACTACATCTTCAAAAGTTTTTGGCCTATATTTTCTATAAAGTGCTTGGTACATTATTTCACCTCAAATCTATTAATATTATACACTTTTACAAGTAAAAAAAAAAGACGTTATCTTCTTTTTTTAAAGAATGATCGAACTAATTCTCTACATTCTTTTTCACAAACTTGGGAAATAATTTCTACATTTTTTAACAATTCAGTAGACCCATAATTTTCATTTTTAACACCATATATTATTTTTTTTATTCTTGATTGTTCTATTGCGCCACAACACATCATACATGGTTCCATTGTTACATAAATTTCACAATCATCTAATCTCCAATTTTTTATTTTTTTACATGCTTTTGATATAGCAATTATTTTATTATTTTTAACTATTATAGCACCTACCGGTACTTCCTCGTATTTATAAGCTTTTTTAGCTTGTTGAATTGCTAGATTCATATAATTTTCATTCATTTTAACCTCCAATGTTTCACGTGAAACATATTTTTTATTTCCCAGGAAATAATTTATTTAAATAAAATTATTTTAATTTATTTATTAATAATTATATTTTTTAGTGTTTATTTCATCAATGTTTCACGTGAAACATTGATATTTTCTATCTATATTATATTATAAAATTATATAAATTTTAATATTTTTGTTTTTTTGTATTATATTTAGTTGTTTTTTCACTAATGTTTCACGTGAAACATTAGTGTTTTATTACAAAAAATAAAAAAAAGCACACACATTTAGAGATTCTTAAGGCTGCTGTCTTCCAACTCTGACCTGATTCAAATATAAATGTTGTGCATTAATAATATATTATAAATAAAAAAAAATATCAATACTTTATTTATATGTTTCACGTGAAACATTAGTGTTTTATTACAAAAACAAAAAAAAACACACACATTTAGAGATTCTTAAGGCTGCTGTCTTCCAACTCTGACCTGATTTGAATATAAATGTTGTGCATTAATAATATATTATAAATAAAAAAAATATCAATACTTTATTTATATGTTTCACGTGAAACATATAAATTTAATATATTTTAAAACAATTTATTTAGTTTATATCAATGTTTCACGTGAAACATTGATAGTTATAATTTTTTTTATTTATTAAATAAAATATAAAAAAGGAATGTTTCACGTGAAACATTCCTTTAATATTATTCAGAACTATTATTATTTTCTACTTCTTGTTCTATTGTTTGTTGTTCCTCTACTTCTGATTCTTCTTCATTATGTTCAATAATTGCTATTGTACTTACTTTTTGATTATCTTTTAAGTTAATTAATTTAACACCTTGAGCAACACGGCCAGTAGATGATACTTGAGAAAGCGGTAATCTAATAATTATTCCACTATCTGTAATAATCATTAAATCTTCTTCCCCATTTACTATTTTAAATGAAACTATATTTCCATTCTTTTCTGTAACATTAAGTGCTTTAACACCTTTACTTCCTCTATGTGTCATTCTATACTGATCTATATTTGTCTTTTTACCATAACCTTTTTCAGTTACAACCAATACATCATCTTTTTCTGAAGAAATTTCCATACCAACAGCTATTCCATCTCCTACATCAATACCTCTAACGCCTGATGCACTTCTTCCCATGATTCTTACTTCATTTTCATTAAATCTAATTAATCTACCATTTGAAGAAGCAATTAAAATTTCTGAATTTCCTTCAGTAATTTTAGCTGAAATAAGTTCATCATCATCTTTTAATGTAATAGCTATCTTACCATTAGTTCTAATATTTTCAAATTCTGTTATTTTAGTTCTCTTAATTATTCCTTTTTGTGTACAAAGTACAACATATGCTGGAACATCTTTTGGAGTTGCTTTTAACATAACATTAACTTTTTCATCTTTTTCTAATGGTAGTAAGTTAATTATTGGTAATCCTTTTGATTGTCTATTGAATAAAGGAACTTCATAACCTTTCATTCTATATACTTTACCTTTATTAGTAAAGAACATAATGTAATCATGTGTTGTCATTGAAAGAATATTTTCAACAAAATCTTCTTCATTTGTTGTCATACCTTTAATACCTACACCACCCCTATTTTGAGCTTTATAAGTATCACTTTCAACACGTTTAATATATCCTTTATTAGTTAAAGTTATAACTAAATCTTCAACAGGAATCAATGATTCATCATCAATATAATCAATTGCTGTCATATCTATTGAAGTTCTTCTTTCATCTGAATATTTTTCTTTTATTTCAAGCATTTCATTTTTAATAATTTCTAATACTTTATTCATATCTGCTAAAATTTCTTTATATTCAGCAATAAGTTTCAATAATTCAGCAAGTTCTGCTTCTATTTTTTCTCTTTCTAAACCTGTTAAACGTCTTAATTTTAATTCTAATATAGCATCTGTTTGAATTTCAGTTAATCCAAACCTAGACATTAATTTTTCTTTTGCTTCTATATCACTTTTAGCAGATTTAATTATCTTAATAACTTCATCTATATTATCTTGAGCAATTTTATAACCTTCTAATATATGAACTCTATTTTCTGCTTTTTCTAAATCAAATTTAGTTCTTCTTATAATTACTTCTTTTTGATGTTCAATATATTTAGATATTATATCTTTAAGACCTAAAGTTCTTGGTGTTCCATCATCAATAACTAATAAAATAATTCCATAATTTACTTGAAAATTGGTATGTTTATATAAATTGTTTAATACTACTTGTGGATTAGCATCTCTTTTTAAAGTTATTGTTATTTTTACTCCTTCTTTTAAATCTGTATGATAGTCAGCTATTCCTTCTATTACTTTATTATGAACAAGTTCTGCAACTTTGTTTTTTAATTCTAAAGTATTTACTCCATATGGAACTTCAGTAATTACTATATTACTATGATTTCCTTCTTCTTCTATCATAGCTCTACTTCTAATAGTAATTGATCCACGACCTGTTTCATATGCTTTTTTAATACCTGAATTTCCTAATATTATACCACCTGTTGGAAAATCTGGCCCTTTAATATATTGCATTAATCCATTAGTATCTATATCAGGATTATCTATATATGCAATACAACCATCTATTACTTCACCTAAATTATGAGGTGGAATGTTAGTTGCCATACCAACTGCAATACCCATTGATCCATTAACTAAAACATTAGGAAATCTTGATGGTAAAACTTTTGGTTCTTTACTTGTTACATCGAAGTTCCAATCCATATCAACAGTATCTTTTTTAATATCCCTTAAAAGTTCTAATGATATTTTAGCAAGTCTTGCTTCTGTATAACGGTAAGCAGCAGCGCCATCACCTTCAATATTACCAAAGTTACCATGTCCATCAACTAACATATATCTTTGGTTAAAATCTTGAGCTAAACGAACCATTGCATCATAAATAGATGAATCTCCATGTGGGTGGTAATGTCCCATAACGTATCCAACTGTTGTTGCAGATTTTTTATGTGGTTTATCCGGTGTATTACCTTCTTCATACATAGACCATAAAATTCTTCTATGAACAGGCTTTAAACCATCTCTTAAATCAGGAATAGCACGAGATGTAATAACACTCATTGAGTAATCAAGGAAAGAAGTTCTTACTTCATTTACTATGTTATTTTCAGATAAACTATCTCTTTCATGGAATGTTCCACCAAATTCTTGTTTTTCTTCTAATTCTTCTGTTACTTTTTCTTCATTTTCCATATATTACACCTCCTAAATATCTAAGTTTTCTACAAATTTAGCATTTTCTTCAATAAATGCGCGTCTAGGTTCTACTTCGTCACCCATTAATTTTTCAAATATAGCATCTGCAGCTACACAATCATCAACTGTAATTTTTCTAAGAGTTCTTTTTTCAATATCCATAGTAGTTTCGTTAAGCTCAGATGCATCCATCTCTCCTAACCCTTTCATACGTGCGATTTCTACTCTATTTCTTACATTTTCTGGTAAAGTAGCTAAATATTCATCTTTTTCTTTTTCATCAAGTACATATTTACGTGTTTTACCATGCATTATTCTAAATAATGGTGGTTGAGCTGCATAAACATGTCCTGCTTCTACTATAGGTTTAAAAAATCTATAGAATAATGTTAATAATAATACACGAATATGAGATCCATCAACATCGGCATCGGTCATGATTATGATTTTATCATATCTTAATTTTTCTAAATTAAAATCTTCACCTATACCTGTACCGAATGCAGTTATTATTGTTCTTATTTCTTCATTACCTAAAGCTCTATCTAATCTTGCCTTTTCTACATTCAAAATCTTACCTCTAAGTGGTAAAATTGCTTGTGTCATGGCATCTCTACCTTTTTTAGCACTTCCTCCAGCAGAGTCCCCTTCGACTATAAATATTTCAGATACTTTTGGATCTTTACTTTTACAATCAGAAAGTTTACCAAAGAAATTAGTCATTGCTAAATCACTTTTTCTTGTAATTTCTCTTGCTTTTTTAGCAGCATTTCTTGCTCTACAAGCTAACATTGCTTTTTCTATGATAACTCTTGCTTCATCTGGATTTTCATATAAGAATTTTTCAAAACCTTCACTAAATACATTATCTGCAAGTTTTCTAACTTCACTATTTCCAAGTCTTCCTTTTGTTTGACCTTCAAATTGTGGATTTGGATGTTTACAAGAAACTATCATTGTTAAACCTTCTTTAACATCGTCTCCAGTTAAGTTTTCATCTTTTTCTTTTAATATATTAAACTTTCTAGCATAATTATTTATAACACGTGTTAAAGCTCTTTTAACGCCATCTTCATGAGTACCACCATCATGAGTATTGATATTATTAACAAATGAATAAATATTATCATTATATCCATTTGTGTATTGTAAAGCTACTTCAAATACTACGTTATCTTCAGTACCTTCTAAATGAATAATATTTTCATGAATTGGTGTTTTTTCTTGATTTATAAATTTAACATATTCACTTATACCACCTTCATAAACAAAAGTTTCTCCTGTTGTATCTTCATCATCTCTATCATCTCTTAAAGTTATTCTTAAGCCTTTATTTAAGAAAGCAAGCTCTCTAATTCTAACTTTTAATGTATTATAATCATAAATATCAGTATCAAATATTTCTGGATCTGGTTTAAATGTTACCCAAGTACCTGTTCTATCAGGTTCACACTCACCTATTACTTTTAATGGTTCAGTAGTTTTACCACCATTTTCAAATTTGATATAGTGAATTTTACCATTTTTATAAACTGTTACTTCCACATAACTTGATAATGCATTAACAACTGAAGCACCAACTCCGTGAAGACCTCCAGATACTTTGTATCCTCCTCCACCAAATTTTCCTCCAGCATGAAGCACAGTATAAACTGTTTCTACTGTACTCTTTTTAGTTTTTGGATGTATATCTACTGGAATACCACGACCATCATCTTTTACTGTTATTGAATTACCTTTATTTATAATAACTTCAATATCATCACAGTATCCAGCTAAAGATTCATCTATAGCATTATCCACTATTTCCCAAACTAAATGGTGTAACCCTTTAACATCTGTTGTACCTATGTACATACCAGGTCTTTTTCTAACTGCTTCTAATCCTTCTAATACTTGAATATCCGATGCATCATAATGTGTCTCATTACTCATCTAACTTCACCTCTTTTATTTTTATTATGTTGCCATTATTTATATTAAATAACTTAGATTTCTTAATTAATTTAGAATCTAAATTATTCAAATCAGTTGTTGTAATAATTGTTTGTATATTTTTACTTATATACTTTAACAAATTATTTTTCTTTTTATCATCTAACTCACTAAATATATCATCTAATAGTAATATTGGAGTTGATTCTTTATATTTTTTAAATATTTCTATTTCAGCTAATTTTAAAGCTAAAACAGCTACTCTTTGTTGACCTTGTGAACCATAATACTTTAAATTTTTATCACCTAAATAAAATTCTATATCATCTTTATGTGGTCCAATACTAGTTGAACAAAGTTTTATATCATAATCTAACTTTTTATCATATTCATTTTTTAAATATTCTTTTAAATTAAAATCTTTCAAATCTATTTCTATACTTGGTCTATATTTAATACTAAATCCATCTAAATTCATAATATCATTATAAATATCAGTACAATATTCATTTACTTTATTTATAAACTTATCTCTCATTTTATATATCATTATAGATTTATCTATCAAATAGCCAGTTAATATTTCTATATAATTTTTATCAACAGATACTTTTTTGTTTATTTTTTTTAAATATTCATTTCTTAATTTTAAAATCTTATTATATTCATTTATTAAGATAAAATAATTACTATATAATTGAGATAATTCTAAATTAATATATTTTCTTCTATTTATTGGAGATCCTTTTATTAATTCCAAATCATCTGGATAAAAAATAATTATATTCATTAAAGAAATATAATCACTTATCTTTTTTATAGTATTATTATTAAATTTTAATATTTTATTTTTATTATCTATATAAATATTAAATTTATTATCTATCTTCTCATTATTAACAATACCTTCTATAGTTAAATATTCACCAGTATTATTTATAAGATTATTATCTATAAAACTTCGATGTGATTTTGTAAGGCCTAAAACATATATACTTTCAAGTAAATTAGTTTTACCTTGGGCATTTTCTCCATAAATTATATTTATTCCTTTTGTAAGAGTAACATTTAAACTTTTATAATTTCTAAAATCGTGTAATTTTAACTTTTTTATATACATATTTTCACTTTTTTCATTTAAAACCACCCTATTTTCAATTTTAGTAAGTTTAAGTACTCCTATACACCTATACATATTATATCATAAATTACCCAATAAAAAAAGAAAAATTAGTTTTTTTCTTCTAATTTTCTTTCATATAATTTAGATTTCAACATAGTAGCTCTAACAATTTGATTTTCTAATGAGTTAACTGAAATATCTAAATCTAAAGTATCTTGATTTTTAAATAAAATTTCACTATTTTGATGTTCTTTTTTTGATATTTCTTTAATTTTATTTAGTGCTATCCAAGTACTTTGTTTAGTTCTAGTTGATGAAGTTGGAAAAAATATAATATTTCTACTTTCTTCTATTATTATTGGAAATTTTGTTTTAATACCAGTTAAAGTTTTAGTACCAATACATCTACCTTCATATGAACTGCCATAAAACTCACAATTATCTTTAATAATACTATTAGCAGATTTTTGAATAATATATTCATCTTCTTCTTCATAAACTTTAGATACTTCTTCACCCAAAGGCACTATAGCTAAAGTTGCTGAGCTTATTTCATAATCTTCCATACTATCCCCCTTTCTTGCTATCTCTTATACACCTAAGATTTGTCGAAAAAAGAAGATTTATGTCGATAACTCTAAAAAATTGTATAAAAAAACTACAAATTGTTGATTTTTGTAGTTTTATACACATATATTTTAATTAATATGTTCTTATTGGTAATATTAATTGTGTTAAATCATCGTTATCCACATAGTTAATAATAATTGGTTTAATTTCTCCATTAAATGATAATTCAATTTCTTCACTATCAAATGTTTTAATAGCATCCATCATATATTTTGAACTAAAAGATATTTTAATATCTGAATCTACACTCTTTTCTATTTTTATTTTTTCTTCTACATTACCGATTTCTGGAATATTAGATGAAATAATCATAATATCTTTTTTAGTTTCTAATTTAATAATATTTTTTTCTTCTGCATTTGTTAATAAAGAAGCTCTATCTATAGCATTATAGAAATTATCAAGATTTACTTTTATTTTTAATTCAAAATTTTTTGGAATTAATTTGTTTGTATCTGGATAATTACCATTTATTAATCTAGTCATTACTATTAAATTACCTATTTTAAATATTACTTTATTTGAGAAAATATGTAATTCTGTTTGTTCTTCATCATCACTCATTAATTTAATTATTTCACTTAAGTTTCTACTTGGAATAATTATATCTACATTATCAGCTACTTTTTGATCTAAAGTAATTCTTTTTTTAGATAATCTATATGAATCTGTAGCAGTTACTTCCATTATATTTTCATTTATTTTAAAATTAATACCTGTTAATACTGGTCTACTTTCTTGTGTTGATGTAGCAAATATAGTTTGATTTATAGTAGTTTTAAATACTCTTTTATCCATAACTACAGGAGTACCTGTAAATTCTAAATCTATACTTGGAAATTCACTAACTTCATTACAATTTAATTTAAATGAAGATGATTCAGTAGTAATTAATACTTGTGAATCTATAATTTCTTCTATATTTATTATTTCATTATTTAATTTTCTTACTATATCATATATATATTTACCTGATATTAATAATTCTCCTTGAACTTCTATATTATCTATTTCACTAGCTGGTATAAAAGATTTAATAGCTAGTTCATTATCTGTACTTAATAAATATAAACCTTCATTTGTTAATTCAAATTTGATACAGTTTAAAATAGGTATTAAATTTTTACTAGATATTCCTTTAATAACATAGTTTAAGTGCTCCATTAATACTTTTTGTTTTATTGATAATTTCATAATTTACCCTCTTTCTTTAATAATATTATTATTTTTATTAGTGTTCATAATGTGTATAATCCTATTTTATCCTTTATTTTCAATACTTTTGTTAATGTTTATAAAAAGTTTATATTTTTATTTAATCAACATTTATCTAATTTCATTTATCATTTTTTGGATTTCTCCATTCAAATGATCATCTTTTATTATTTCTTTTTTAATTTTATCAACTGCGTGCATAACTGTTGTATGGTTTTTACCACCAAATTGAATACCTATTTTAGTAAGATTTTCATCTAGATATACACGACATATATACATAGCTATCATTCTTGGGATTGCTATATCATTACTTCTTTTTTTACTTAATAATTCTTCATTAGTTAAATTATAATGATCACAAACTATTTGAACTACTTGATCCATTTTATTTTTAGACACAATAGTTTTAACAAAATAATCTTTTAAAGCTTCAACTGTTAAATCCATCGTAATATCTGAACCATTCATCATAGTTGCGTAAGCAAATACACGAGTTATTGCGCCTTCTAGTTTTCTTACATCCCCTACACAATTACTAGCAATATATTCTTTAACATCTTCAGGAACAACTCCAGATAGTTCATTATTTTCTATTTTCTTATTTAATATAGACATTCTAAGTTTAAAATCTGGAGGTAATATATTAACTTGAAGTCCCCAGTTGAATCTTGTTTTTAATCTTTCTTCTAATTTTTTAATATCGTCTGGTGATCTATCTGATGATATAATTATTTGCTTTTCATTATTATATAGTTCATTAAATGTGTTGAAAAACTCTTGTTGAGCACTAGTAGCTCCTACTAAATTGTGGATATCATCAATTATTAATACATCTATATCTCTATATTTATTTTTAAATTGTTTAATAGCATCCATATTGTTAGAACCTGCATTCTTTCTACAGATGTCAACAAAATCAGATACAAAGTTATCACAAGTTATATATAAAACTTTTTTATTACTATTCTTTATTATATAGTTACCTATTGAGTGCATTAAGTGTGTTTTCCCTAACCCACTTGATCCATATATAAATAAAGGATTATACATTTTACCAGGTTGTTCAGCAACCGCTAAAGCACTAGTAGCTGCAAACTTATTACTAGGTCCGATCATAAAATTTTCAAATGAATATTTAGGATCTAGATTAGATTCATATAAATCATTATTATTAGGAACACCTATTATTTGATTATCTTCAGTTAAGTTATTTTCTACTTCTTCTTCAATAACATAATTGAATTTAAAGTTACTACCAGTAATTTCAGTAAAAACTTCTTCTATTATATCACTATAGTTTTCACTCAAATTCTTTTTATGTATATGATAAGGAACTAAAACAGTAGCTGTTTTATTATTTAAACTTATTAATTTAGTTTCTGAGAACCAAGTTTCAAAAGCAATATCTGATATTTGAACTTTTATTTTCTCTAGAAATGAATTCCAAATGTTATTTAAATCCATACCGCTTAACCTCCTTAAAACTTATACACCTATATTTTACAATATTTTTTCAGTAAAAACAACAAAAATGTGTGTATAAATCAAATAAAGCAATATTTTTTTAGTTATGAACATGACAATTTTTTAATAATTAATTATAAACATCCTAATTTTTACTTATAAACACCACTTTTAAACAATTTTTTTATTATATTATAACACAATTCGACATTTATTGACATTTTTGTGCATAACTTTATTAAATAAAACATGTAAACATTTTATATTAAATGTTAATAAGTGTATTATTTTGTGCATAATTTTTGTCCACATCTAATTTATAAACAAAAATGTGTATAACTTATATTTTTTAATTAATTCCTGGGAAATATTAAATTTTATAAAAAAGTAGGGTACTACTAAATATTAATTACAACTAAAATAAAAAACCCTATAAAAATAATTGACAAAATCATAAAAAAAATATATAATCTATAAAGCAAGCAGAAAAATTATAAGTGATGGAGGTGTAACGAATGAAAAGAACATATCAACCAAATAATCATAGAAAAAGTAAAAAATTAGGATTCATGGCTAGAATGAAAACTAAAATTGTTAATAGAAGAAGAAGAAAAGGACGTAAAGTTTTATCTCATTAATAATCCACTGATTCGTCAGTGGTTTTATTTTTACAAAGTAGGTGAGTAAATGAAAAAAATCAATATTTTAAAAAATAGTCGAGATTTTGATAGAATAATAAAAGGCAACAAACCATATAAATATAAAGACTATATTATATATATAGAAAGAAATACTAATGATTTATATAAGTTTGGATTATCTGTAGGTAAAAAAATAGGAAATGCAGTTAATAGAAATAAAATTAAAAGACAATTAAAATCTATAATTGATAAAAAAGACTATCAAAATAATTTCAATTGTATTATAATAGTTGGTAGGGGAATTAATGAAAGAACTTATGAAGAAAAGGAAAATAATTTATTAATTGCCTTAAATAACTTAAATATAATAAAGGAGAAAACAGATGAAAAAAAATAAAAAATTATTAATAGTAGTAATTGCTTTAATGTTTTTAATTACTGGATGTACTAAGCAATTTAAAGATGCAGAAGGAAAAGTAATCCAAGATGAAACAACAAAACAAACATTAGTAGAAAATATTTTATGTAAACCAGTAGATTTAAAAGATACATACGAAGAAGCAATAGAAGAAAAGAAAAATGATTTAGATAAATTATTGGAAGATGGAGAAATATCTAAAAAAGAACATAAAAAACAAGTTGATAAACTTCTAGATATAGAAGAATTACCTGTATGTACTGAAATGTCTATTACATCAGGTGGATATGAATCAATTTGGACAAGTATATTTGTTAAACCTTTAGCTTGGGTAATTGTACAATTAGGAAAATTAGTTAAAAATTATGGTTTAGCAATCGTATTAATAACAATATTAATTAAATTAGTATTATTCCCATTAACATATAAATCATTAAAACAAAGTGAAGTAATAAAAAAAGTTCAACCTAAATTAAATAAGATTGAAAAAAAATATGCAGGTAAAACAGATCAAGAATCAATGATGATGAAATCTAATGAAATGATGGCTGTTTATAAAGAATATAAAATAAATCCTATGTCTGGATGTTTAACTAGTTTCTTACAAATTCCTATATTCTTTGCATTCTATGAAGCTTTATATCGTTTACCACTTCTTTTTGAAGGTAAGTTCTTAGGTTTTCATATGGGAATTACACCACTTGCAGCTGCAGGACAAGGTGATTGGTATTACTTAATATTACCAGTAATAGTTGGACTTGTTACATATTTCTCATTTAAAATGAATAAAACAGCTCAACCAAATAATCAAATTAAACAAATGAATATGATGTTTAATATAATGGTAGTAATGATATTTGTAACTTCATTTAGTATGTCAGTTGCAATCATTATATATTGGGTGGTTAATAGTTTATTAGGGATTGGTCAAAACTTACTAGTTAAGAAAGGAAATAAATAATATGGTAAAAGTTTATAAATTTGAAAGTGATACAGAAGAAAACTGTAGAATTAAATGTTTAGAAGAATTAGATGTTTATAATAATGAAATCTTAACAAAAGAATATGAAGAAGAAAATGCATATCATATGGAAGTAGTTAAAAAATCAGATGTAGAAGAATATATAAATGAATTTTTAACTAAAACTACTACAGATATGGGAGTTAAAGCACGTATTGAAATAACAGAAGAAGATGGAATATTTACTGCTAAAATGTTTTCAAATAATAATCCAATATTAATTGGAAAAGAAGGAAGAACATTAAAATCTTTACAAGTATTACTTAGACAAGCACTTAGTAATCAAATTAAATTCAATGTAAAAGTTAATTTAGATGCTTCTAATTACAAAGTAAAAAGAGAAAGATTCTTTGAAAAAAATATTAAAAATATAATAAATGATGTTATGAAATCAAAAGATGAAGTAAAATTAGATCCAATGAATTCATATCAAAGAAGAATAGTTCATTCAGTATCTAGTGAATACTACAATATTGAAACTGAAAGTTTCGGTGAAGAACCAGAAAGATATGTAGTAATTAGATATGTAGAAAAATAATATACCAAAAGGTATATTTTTTTTTATTTTTTTGATATTATATACGTGTTGGGAAGTGATTATATGAATGATACAATAGCTGCAATTTCAACTACAATGGGTGTAGGTGCTATATCTATAATAAGAGTAAGTGGAAATGATTCAATAAATATAGTTAAAAAAATATTTAAAGGAAAAGATTTAACTAAAGTAGATAGTCATACTATAACTTATGGACATATTATAGATAATGAAAATATAATAGATGAAGTTTTAGTAAGTATAATGCGTGCTCCAAAAACCTTTACTAGAGAGGATGTAGTAGAAATAAATACTCATGGTGGTATAGCTATAACAAATAAAGTATTGGAGTTATTATTACTTAATGGATGTAGACTTGCTGAACCCGGAGAATTTACTAAAAGAGCTTTCTTAAATGGTAGAATAGATTTAATAGAAGCAGAAGGGGTAATGGATTTAATAAATTCTAAAACTGAGAAATCTAGAAAACTTGCTATAAGTCAAGTAAATGGTGAAGTATCTAAACTTATTAAAGATTTAAGACAAAAGGTAATAGAAATTTTAGCTAATATAGAAGTTAATATAGATTATCCAGAATATGAAGATATAGAAGAAATGAATAATAGTATGATTTTAACTAATATAGATTCAATAGAAAAAGAAATAAAAAACATATTAAGACATTCAGAAGATAGTAAATTAATTAAAGAAGGAATTAAAACAATAATAATAGGAAGTCCTAACGTAGGAAAAAGTAGTATATTAAATAGACTTCTTAATGAAGAGAAAGCTATTGTTACTGATATAGCCGGAACTACAAGAGATATTGTAGAAGGAAATGTTCAAATAGATGGAATAGTTCTTAATATGATAGATACAGCAGGTATTAGAAAAACTGATGATGTAGTAGAAAGTATAGGAGTTAAGAAAAGTCTTGATTTAATAAATGAAGCTGACTTAATATTATATGTTTTAAATAATAATGAAGAATTAATTAAAGAAGAAAAAGAAATATTAGAAAAAATTAAAGATAAAAATCATATAGTAATAGTTAACAAAATAGATTTAGAAAATAAACTTGATTTAAATGAATTATCAAATTATATTCAAATGTCAGTAAAAGATAATGTTGGCATTGATGAATTAAGAAATAAGATTAAAGAAATGTTTAATTTAGAACAAATAGAACAAAATGATTATACTTATCTAAGTAGTGCTCGTTCAATATCACTTCTAAAAAAATCATTAGAAAGTTTAGATGCAGTTAAAACAGGTATTAAAAATAATATGCCAGTAGATATGGTAGAAATAGATTTGAAACAAATGTGGTCTACACTTGGAGAAATAATAGGTGAGACATACACTGATGAACTTATAGATCAATTATTTAGTCAATTTTGTTTAGGAAAATAATAAAATTTACACTTTTTATACACTTAAAAGTGTATTTTTTTTAAAAGTTTTGTATTTAAAATAAAAACGTGCTAAACTTAAAGTAATAATAGGAGGTTAATATATGGAGAGTTTAGAAAGTTTAAAAAACAGAAAAAGACAAGCTGAATATGATCTTGAAAAAATAACAATAAAAAAACATGGATCAACTCCTTGGGCTGCTGGAATCCAAGATCAACATAAATCAGATTCGTATTCTTATAATGAATATACTGACACAAGTAAAGCTTATAGACTTATAGATGAAATAAAAGAATTAGATAGAAAAATAGAAAATTATGCAAAAAATGCTCAAGCAGAAAGAGAAAGACAAGAATTTATAAGAGAAAGTCAAATACCAAAGTACGGGTATACAGCTGGTGGAAAAGAGATGGAAACAAAATCTCAAGCACTTGCTGCTAGATATGATGCTCAACACAGATTTTTTGCGATGGGAAAATTAAAACAAACTATTGCAAAAATGAATGGACAATATAAAAAATTTCAACAACTATGGAATAAAGCTGCAAATCAATTAAATGAACAACAACAGGAACAAGTAAGTGAAGAATTAAATAAATTATTTAGGTGATAATATGAATAATGAAAATTTTCAAGAATATATGGATTATTTTAAGAATCTATCATTGAAAGAAAAACAAAAAATAATTTATGACCAACTAAAACTTTTATCTGGATTTACAAATAATTTATGTGAAACTGCAGGTATAAAAAATGAATTAATAACTAATAAAGAACTTTTAGATTTAGAAAACAGTAATTATACAGAAGATGATTTTTCAGAAGCAATTATAGTATTTATCAATTCAATACAAAATTCTATTTGTGATTTTTCATCAGGTGTAGCAGATTTAGTAGAAAAAATTTAGTATACTTAGTGTATACTTTTTTTATTTAAAAAAATATTTATTGTTAAAATAAAAAAAAGATAGTATAATATTGCAAGAAACACGAAAGTTAGGTGATAATATGTATGAAATTATAGTAGTAGGTGGAGGTCATGCTGGGTGTGAAGCAAGTTTAGCTTGTGCTCGTAAAGGACATAAAACATTACTTGTAACAGGTAATATAAAAAATATAGCAGACATGCCTTGTAATCCATCAATAGGTGGAAGTGCGAAAGGTATTGTAGTAAGAGAAATAGATGCATTAGGTGGAGAAATGGGTCGTAATGCTGATAAAAGTTTACTACAAATAAAGATGCTTAACAGTGCAAAAGGTCCTGCTGTTAGGGCACTAAGAGCTCAAGCCGATAAAATAACATACCCTAAAAATATGATTGAAACATTAAATAGCACACCTAACTTAGAAATAAAAGAAGCAATAGTAGAAGATTTAATTGTTGAAGATAATAAGATAAAAGGTATAAGGTTAGAAGATGGAATAGAAATATATAGTGATGCAGTAATACTTACAACAGGAACATACTTAAAAGCAGATATATTAATAGGAGATACTAGAACTAGACAAGGTCCACATGGAGAAAAGCCTAGTAATCATTTGAGTGAAAAATTAAAAGAATATGGATTTAATATTATAAGACTTAAAACAGGTACTCCTCAAAGAATAGAAAAAAGTTCAATAGATTATTCAAAAACTAAAGTAGAATATGGTGATGATAAAAATTGGACATTTAGTTTTGATAATGAAATTTATTATGACAAAGATAAACAAATACCATGCCATTTGATTTATACTCAACCAGAAACACATGAAATAATAAGAGAAAATTTAAATAAATCAAGTATGTATGGTGGTCTTGATGATATAAAAGGTGTAGGTCCAAGATATTGTCCATCTATAGAAGATAAGGTAGTTAGATTTGCTGATAAAGAAAGACATCAATTATTTTTAGAGCCAGAAAGTATTTATTATGATGATATTTATATTCAAGGTTTTTCAACAAGTATGCCTAAGGATGTACAAGAAAGAATGGTGCATAGTTTACCAGGGTTAGAAAATGCAATAATAAATAAATATGCTTATGCTATAGAGTATGATGCTATTGATTCAAAACAATTAAAACAATCATTAGAAACTAAAGTAATAGAAAATCTATTTACTGCTGGGCAAATAAATGGAACAAGTGGATATGAAGAAGCTGCTTGTCAAGGTTTAATTGCTGGTATAAATGCATCATTAAAACTAGAAGGAAAAGAACCTTTAATACTTAAAAGAAATGAAGCATATATAGGAGTTTTAATAGATGATTTAGTAACTAAGGGAATAATAGATCCTTATAGATTATTAACTTCTCGTGCTGAATATAGATTACTTTTAAGACATGATAATGCAGATATGAGACTTAGAAATTATGGTTATCAAGTTGGTTTAGTAGATCAGGAAAGATATGATAAGTTTGAGAATAAGAAAAAAGAAATAGAAGAATTAACAGAATCTTTAAAAAATATAAAACTTACTCCAAAAGTTGAAACTAATGAATATTTAACAAGTATTGGTTTACCTGAATTAAAAGATGGGATAAGTTTATATAATTTTATAAAAAGACCAGAAGTAAAATTAGAAAATTTAACTAAATATATAGAAAAAGAATATTCAAATGAAATACTAGAGCAAGTAGAAATAAATATTAAATATGAAGGATATATTAAAAAAGCAGTAGAAGAAGCTAATAAAATGGTAGATTTAGATAATAAAAAAATACCAGAAGATATAGATTATGATAAAATACATAATCTTGCAAGTGAGGCAAAACAAAAATTAAATCAAATAAGACCTACATCAATAGGACAAGCTTTAAGAATTAGTGGAGTAAATCCAGCAGATATATCTTTAATAATGGTATATATAAAGAAGGAATATTTTTATGAACAAAGATAGATTTATTGAAGAAGTAGAAAATCTTGGTATAGAAATAACTGATAAAAAATTAAATCAATTAGAAAAATATTACGAACTTCTAATTGAATACAATAAAGTGATTAATTTAACTGGTATTACAGAAAAAGATGAAGTATATTTAAAACATTTCTATGATTCACTTACTATATCAAAAATAATAGATTTAAATAAAGAAAATAGTTTATGTGATTTAGGTAGTGGAGCAGGTTTTCCAGGTATTGTTATAAAAATATTTTATCCTAATTTAAATATTGTTTTAATAGATTCATTAAATAAGAGAATAAATTTTTTAAATATAGTTATAAAAGAATTAGGTTTAGAAAATATAACAGCTATTCATTCTAGAATAGAAGAATATGCAGTTGCTAATAAAGAAAAATTTGATGTAGTAACTGCTAGAGCAGTAGCGCCTCTAAACATTCTTTTAGAATTAGGTATTAATTTAGTAAAAATTGGGAAATACTTCATCGCTATGAAAGGTAATATAGAAAATGAACCTGATTATAGTAATGCAATAAAAAAATTAGATTGCTCTTTGAGAAATATTGTAAAATTTAAATTACCAATAGAAGAAAGTAATAGAAGTTTAATAAAAATAAAAAAAGAAAAATCAACTTCAAAATTATTTCCCAGAAAATATAGTGAGATAAAAAAGAAACCTTTATAATAGGTTTTCTTTTTATTTTATATTATTTCCCAAAAATATTTTTAAATATTTCCCAAACTTATTGCATTATTTCCCAAAATGTTGTAGAATGATAGTGAAGAATAAAAAGGAGGGATATCATGTATGATAATTCATCTAGGGTAATAGAAGTAGATATCAATGAAATATTACCTAATAGATTTCAACCAAGAATACAATTTGATGAAGAAGAAATATTAGAATTATCTGATTCAATAAAAGAACATGGTGTTATCCAACCTTTAGTAGTAAGAACTATCGGAGATAAATACGAAATAATTGCTGGAGAAAGAAGATATAAAGCAAGTGTACTTGCTGGAAAAGATACAGTGCCAGTAATTGTTAAAAACTTAAATGATAAAGATAGTGCAGAAATAGCGCTTATAGAAAATATACAAAGAAAAAATTTAACTCCTATAGAAGAAGCATTAAGTTATAAAAAAATCCTTGATATGGGATATATAACTCAAGAAAATCTAGCTTCTAAATTAGGTAAGAGTCAATCTGCAGTTGCCAATAAGATAAGATTATTAAATCTTTCTGATGAAGTCCAAGAAGCACTTCTTGAAAATAAAATATCTGAGCGACATGCAAGATCACTATTAAAATTAACTAATTCAAAACAACAAAATGAAATGTTAGATAGAATAATAAGTGATAGATTAACTGTTAGAAGAACAGATGAAGAAATTGAAAAAATAAAAAATCTATCAGTAGAAGATAATGATGACGACGATAATCAAAAGATAATAAGAAAAGGGGAAAATGATATGAATAATAATATGTTTGGTATGCCAGCTGTTGAGACAAATCCACAACCATCAACAGGGTTTGATATATTTGGTCCATCAAATACTCAATCTCCTCAACCAGTTATAAATACAGTTCCAGAACCTGTGCAACAATCAGTTGCTCCAAGTTTTGATATATTTGGTGGAGCTAATACAACACCGGTTACACCAGTAACGGAAACACCAATAGTAGCACCAACACCAGTGGTACCAGAGATGCCAACAATGGGTGGAATACAATTTGACGCAAATGGAAATGTAGTATCAGTACCAATGCCAGAAAAGGCTCCAAGTATGCCAGAGGCCCAACCAGTTACACCAGTAATGGAAACACCAATAGTAGCACCAACACAAGTGGTACCAGAGATGCCAACAATGGGCGGAATACAATTTGATGCAAATGGAAATGTAGTATCAGCACCAATGCCAGAAAAGGCTCCAAGTATGCCAGAGGCCCAACCAGTTACACCAGTAGTGACAGAAATTCCTGTTACTGCTCCAATCATAGAGTCACCAGTAGTTAATCAACCTATAGAAATGACTCAACAGTCAGAAAATTTATTTAGTTTTGGAGATAATAATTTAAATGCGTCAGAAGCAACAGTATCACCGGTAGATCCTGTGGTTCCAGAATTTAAAATGCCTGAACCAATTATTGTTACAGATTATTCTAAACAATATGATCCAGTTATGCCACAATATGGAACAGTGCCATCAGCAGTAGACTTTAAAGAAGTAATAAATGCAATAAGAGAATGTTCAAGTAAGATAGAACAATTAGGATTTAAAATAGATGTAGAAGAAATAGATTTATCAAATCTATATCAAGTAATTTTCAAAATAGAGAAATAATTCTCTATTTTTTTTATATAATAGGAAAGTGCTTGGTAATTTCACAAAAATTTCCCACAAATTCTATTTACAAACAAATGTTCTTTTGATATAATGTTTATACATTAAAACTAAAGGGAGTTTGGTATATGGAA
>CALVVM010000079.1 GCA_944363855.1 uncultured Bacilli bacterium | reverse complement strand
TGGCATGCGCTAGTTCGAATCTAGCCGAGGCAACCACAATTTTGTTCCGCTAGCTCAGTTGGTAGAGCATTTGACTTTTAATCAAAGGGTCTGGAGTTCGAATCTCCAGCGGGACACCATCTTATGTGCCTGAGTGGCGAAATTGGTAGACGCACAGGACTTAAAATCCTGCGGGAGTCAAATCCCGTGCCGGTTCAAGTCCGGCCTTAGGCACCATCTAAAAAAACAAACAAATATAATTTATTTGTTTTTTTGTACCCAAAAATAAAAATATAATCAGATTTATAATTTCGAAAAAGTAAGTTTCCATAGAAACAACGGCCTTGACTTAAATTTCAAGACCGGACCTAAAATAATTAATATTTACAAAAAAGTCTTTGTATTTGAGATATTTTTAAATATTTTTCATAAATTTTATTGACAAGCAAAATATAGTGTGTTATAATCAATTTTGTCAAACACATTTTGGAGATTTTGGAGAAATACCCAAGTCTGGTTGAAGGGACCGGTCTTGAAAACCGGGAGGTCGGCGACGGCGCGGGGGTTCGAATCCCTCTTTCTCCGCCATTTTATAGGTTGTTTGCTAATATCGCGGGATAGAGCAGCTTGGTAGCTCGTTGGGCTCATAACCCAAAGGTCGTTGGTTCAAATCCATCTCCCGCAACCAAATGGTTCCGTGGTGTAGCGGTTATCACGTCTGCCTGTCACGCAGAAGATCGCGAGTTCGATTCTCGTCGGAACCGCCATTTTTTTTGGCTCCATAGCTCAGTCGGTAGAGCAGAGGACTGAAAATCCTTGTGTCGCTGGTTCAATTCCCGCTGGAGCCACCATCTTATTAAAAACACATAAAGTAGCGATGCGCTCGTAGCTCAGCTGGATAGAGTGTTTGGCTACGAACCAAAAGGTCAGGGGTTCGAATCCCTTCGAGCGCACCATCTTAATCGGGAAATGGCTCAACTTGGTAGAGCACTTGGTTTGGGACCAAGGGGTTGCAGGTTCAAATCCTGTTTTCCCGACCATTTAGATTATAAACCCTTGAATTTCAAGGGTTTTATAATACTTTTAATTATTTATCCCTTAAAATTCCCTTGGTCACAAACTTTAAGAGTCTATTTATTTGTAGATTTAATTGTGTTTAAGATGTCGATAGCTTTATCTTCATCTTTAGGAATTAAGTGAGAATAAGTATTAAGAGTCATATTAATATCTGCGTGTCCCAATCTTTGGCTGATAACTGTGATAGGAACACCAGATGATAGAAGTAAGGATGCATGACTATGTCTAAAGTCGTGTATTCTTATTTTTTTAATATTTGACAATTCACAATATTCATTCTTCTTTCTTCCTATTGTAGTAGCTGATAATGGTTTTATACCTCCAAAGATATACCAATCATCATCAAATCCTACATAATTTTTATAATAAATTTTTAATTGATTTAATGATTCTATAAGATAATTGTCTAATTTAATTTTTCTTATAGAATTTTTTGTTTTAGGACTATTGATAACATATTCATTATCAACTTTTTCCTTTGAAATAGTTTTATAAATATCGAGATAATCATCTTTAAACTCTTTCCAAGTAAGTGCTAGACACTCGCCTTGCCTTAAACCTGTATAATATAGAGTTTCAAAGAATGTTTTATATACTTGATCTTCTACAACATTTATAAATTTTTGATATTCGTCTAAAGTCCAGAAATCAACTTTACTTGGTAATTCATTCTTTTTAGTAAAATTACCTATCTTACTTGCAATATTATCTTTTAATCCATAGAACTTAACTGCATAATTTAGAATAGTAACTACAGAGCCGTGCAAACTTGAGTTATATTTGTATTTAAATCCCTTTTTCTCTATTTCTTTTTGCCATTTAGTATAAACGCTTGCTGTAATACTTTTAAGTCTATAATCTTTAAAATATGGCAAAATATGATTAGTAAATTTACTAATAGTTTTTCTATAAGATTGTTTCTTTTGTTTTAATGAAATGTGTTCTTTATAACTTTCCCATAGTTCTTGAAATGTAATATTTACTTCGTTTTGAGAATCTTGATTTTTAAATTCATCTTCAGCAAGTTTTGCCTCCTTTTTTGTTCTAAATCCTCCTTTTTCAAATTGTTTTCTGTTCCCATAAATATCATAAGCATAGGTTCTATATTTCCATAGCTTTGTTTTTTTATTCTGGTACTGTGGCATAACTTTTCGCCCTATTTAGTTTTTGCTCATTCATAGCCATTTCAAATATATAACCCATATCCAAATTTAGTTTTTCTGCAACTATTTTAGTAGGAACATATATAGTTTTACTTGTAGGTAATTTCTTCCCACTTTTATTAATATCAGATTCTATATCATTCCTTATTCTTATTGCAGTATCTCGTCCACATTTAGCAATCTTTTGTATTTCTTTTACACTAGACCATGGATTCGAAATTAGCTTATATAATTCTGTATAGGACATAATTCACCTCCTTTCTTTTGAGGAAACCCGTTTCCATTATCTATAATGATACACTATAACATTAAAAATGTCAATGGGTTTCCAAAAAAATATTTATTTTTCTTTTTAAGTGTGTTATAATCTATATAGAAAGGCCTAAGTGATATATATGAAAAAAGAAAAAAACATAGCATTTTTGGTAAAAGAAGCAAGAAAAAACAAAGGTTATTCCGCAAGAGAATTAGCTAAATTATGCAGTGTTAGTCATACAGAAATTAATAATATTGAAAAAGGTATTAGAGTTAAACCAGGAATACTAACATTAAAAGCATTTGAAAAATATTTAGATCTAGATTATAAGGAATTAGCTACATTGGTTGGATATTCAGAAGAAACCGTGCAATATGGTGATGAAGATATAATTGTTTCTTTTGAAAGATATGATAGAAAAGTAAATGAATTTCAAGAAGTGAAAAAGCATCTATTGTATGACATTGATAGAAGAAGACACATTGGCATGGATATAAAAGAAGAATTCGACAATATAACTAATTATATTAATAAAAATAAAATATCTGATAAAGATTTAGAAAAGAATATTACTAACATAAATAAACTATTAGATAATTTAACTGAAAAGTTAGATGACTTTTGGTTAAAAGATTATAAATAAGATAAGGATGATCAAAATGTTTAAAAAAAGAAAAAAGAATGAATTAATTAATGTCTTAATTGAATGTAGTAAAAACTCTATCTCTATTTATCGAACAGAAATTTCTAAATACTTGGAACAATCTAATTTAGAAGAAGAATTAGATGAAAGCAAATTATATGATTCTAGAGCTGAATATTTAGACTGTGTTTTAGATGAAGTAATAAAATATTATGAAAAAAAATCACTAAAAATATGTAATAATATTTTGAATTTAATAGCTAACTCCAAAAATTATGAAATAGACAATGATAAACCTTTGATGTTAGGTACAATATATTATCTTTGTTATATTGCAATATTTAATAAAGAACCATCAGATCAAGAATGCGTTTATTTGAATCATTTTCAAAACGATTTAATGCAAAAAGTTCTAATAGATTTAGACTCTGAATGACATAAAAATTAAGTATTGACTTCAATCAAAAATAGTGTATAATAAAATTATAAATTGAATATGTTATCAAGAGCAAGCGAAAGAATTGGCTTTATGACCTTGCACCAACCTATTAAGTTAGGTGGTAATACCAACAAAGTAGTTATACTTTGAATGATAATTAGAATAATAATAAAATATTACTCTTTTCTTGATGCATATTAGGAAAGGAGTTTTTTTATGGGAAAGACATAGTTATTATTTAATATACTATATATAAATATTTACATTTTAATGATAATAATATAAAATTTAAGTAAGGAGGATGAAAGTTGTTAAATCAAGATTCAAGTGCTTTCTGTGTTATTGATAAAGAGCAAAGAGGAAATCCTCATACAGCATTTACTAATTGGTTAGAAGAAAAAGGATATAGATTTTCTCATAAAAAAGGTTGGTTTGGTTGCGAATGGCTTTTTGTAAATGTTAATACGAAAGTTTATGCATATGGAATGCCTGGTGTCGCATTAGCTAACCCTGTTGGAAATACTAAAATAACAATTAATGAATTTAAAATCATTTATAATATATTAAATAACCAATTATTAAAACACAAAGCACAATTTAAAGATTTAAATAACAAGTAAGATTTAAAAGTATGGGAAAATTACACTTATTAACGGGAGATATTATAGAAAATTGTAAAGATAAAGATGCTATAGTAAATCCACAAAATAAATATATGATAAATGGTAGTGGTGTTAATGGCGCAATATATAGACAAGCAGGTATTGAATTACTAAATTATTGTAAACAAAATTATTCAAAAGAAATGGATATTGGAGAAAAAAGAAAATGGAAATAAAAAAAGAATCTCAAGTTGAACAGTTAAGTAATGCAATTAATAAGATTTTTTTAATGCATGGATTGACAGTAAAAAAAGAAAAGAAAAGCAAGAAAAGGAGAAATTATGTTTGGATTAGAATATAATAAACAATATAAATACGGTATAATATCAATCGGGATTGAAGGACTAGAAGTAGCTAATAAACTAATGACTATTTTTGATGATTCTTCTAATCATTTATTTATTTCAGATGATAGCACTTTAAATAAATTTACCAAAAGTAAAAATGTTGTTGAATTTTCAAAATTAAATGATATTTCTACATTTATAAAAGAAAATGAAGTTTTATATATAATAACTAAAATAGAAAAGAATAAAACCATATCGTTGCTCGAAAGAATATACGATATTATAGAAAAAGAAAAGAAAATATGCTTTATATCAAATATGAGCAGTTCACCCAATTCAATAGAAAAGAAATTTGATAACTGTTTTATAATTAATTTTAATGATTATGAATACAAAAAAGTTTTTATATTAAATAGAACTTTGATTAATTTATTTAGTTATACAAATTTAATAGATATAAATATAGATGATTTTTTAGATTTGTTTAATAAACTTGAAAATATAGAAATATTTCACTCAGAACAATTTGGAGGATATGCCGTATTAAATTCATATAAAGAACTTGAAGAAAAACTAATAACAAATAAGAAAAAATTCAAAAATACAATTTTAATTTCAATAATGTCAAAAGAAAATGAACAATTACATCAATCAGAACTTAGTGTTGAAAGTTTTAAAAATGAGTTTGGTATAATGCCTCTATTTGCTGCTCAAGTATTTGAAAAATTACCAGAACATTCTGGTGAAACATTAATAATAACAATTAACTAAGATTATTATCAAAAAGTTATTAAATAAAGACAGGAGAAATTATGATAAAATTAACGTTTGAAAAAATAAATTATGACAATATAAATGAAATTAAATACAATAACATTATTATGTTTTCGCATGCAGATGAATCTGCAATGGGAGAACCGGGAAAAATAGAAATTATTTCAAGAAATAAAAATGTGATAAAATCATATTACACTAATTACAATCAAGGAATTTTATCTGAATTAAAGGATGAAAACGATAAAAAGAAAGAAGAAATAATTTTGCGTCATATTTTACCTGTATTATATGGTGAAGATGAAGATAATTGGTATATGTTACACATGGGGTTTGGAAATTGGCTATTTGTTAGAAAAGAATTTGAAAGAGATTATAAATTAAAATATCATAATGTTCCAAAACATGAAATATATTCAACCTGGATCAAGTTTACAGAATTTGTTTTAAACGAAAATAATAAAGAAATAGAAGAAGATAAAAAATATATATGTGAAAATTGCGGATGTGATGTTGAAGAAAATGATAAGAAATGCCCACAATGCAAATCAAAATTTGAAGAAGATACTTCTCTTTCTCAAACAAAAAACTTAACGCAATGTATAAAAACAACTAAAAAAATTATAGAAATTTTAGAAAACAAAAAAGAGTTATATGAATTCAGTCTAAATGGTGGTGGTGGCTATTCTTATGATAAGGATTTAATTGACAATATATTTATGCTATTAAATATGGATTATACTTCGAATATTTATGTATCAAATTTTGAAAAAATTTATAAAAAAAAGAAAATAAATAAATATAATTTTGAAGAATGCATAACTTTCTTTGATTATATATTTCATAGGGAAAATATTGCAGTTGGAACTATTATGAAATTAATGAATGATGGAACACTTTTAAAGGTAGCAAAAAGATTACTTGATATATTAAATAAAAGAGTAAGTCAACGAGTAGATGAGATTTTAACGCCATTAGGATTATAAAAAAGTCACAAATAAAAAGATAGGAGATGATTAACATGGCAGTACCTAAATTTTATGAATTTATGTTACCAATTTTAGAATTATTTTCAGATGATAAAATACACTCATTAGAAGAATGTATTCAAATTTCAATAGAAAAATTTGGATTATCAAGCGAAGACTTAAATGAAATGGTAAAAGGTGGAAAACAAACAAAAGTAGCTAATAGAATAAATTGGAGTATAACTTATTTAAAAAAAGCTTTATTGATAGAAACGATAGATAAAAGAAAATTTAAAATAACTCAAAGAGGAAAAGAATTATTAAGCACGAATCCCAAAATTATTAATAGTAAGCTTTTAAAACAATACGATGAATTTATTAAATTTATAACGCCAAAAGAAAATAAAGATATTTTTAATGAAGAAAAAGAAGAATTAACACCTGAAGAAGAAGTGGCTAATATTTGTAAAACTTTAAATACTGAATTAGCTTCAGAAATTCTAGATACAATATTAAAAATATCACCATATGCTTTTGAAAGATTAGTTATTGATTTATTAGAAGCGATGGGATATGGAATCGGTAAGGTTACAAAAAAATCTAATGACGAAGGAATTGACGGAATAATAGATCAAGACAAATTAGGATTAGATAAAATATATGTGCAAGCAAAAAGATGGGAAAATGTTGTTGGTAGGCCGAAATTAAATGAATTTGTTGGAGCATTATCAGTAAAAAATTCTTCTAAAGGAATATTTATTACTACATCCGATTTCACAGAAGGAGCTATAGAATATATTAATAATACAAAATTACCAATAAAACTTATTAATGGAATTGAATTAGCTAACTATATGATTGAATATAATATAGGAGTTCAAAACAAATATTCATATAATATTAAAAAAATAGATAATGACTATTTTGAATCATTATAAAACTAAAACACATAATACAAATTCGTATTATGTGTTTTTATTAAATTATTGTTAAAATTTTAAAATACCCATATATTATTTTATAGGTATTTTCGAAAAATCTATATCTCCACTAATTACATACATTCCTTTTTTATTTGATATATGAATTATTAAATTATCATTGAAATCAGCATTATTAAACGAAAAAATCCTATCTACATCGACACTATTAAATTCATCATCTATTAATTCAATATTATGTAATATATCGTTTTTTAATACATTTTTTATATATTCACAATCATCTGAATATTCAAGTGAATTCCAATAATCCTTCTTTTTTCTTTAAATTTAACTGGATTTTGTTTGTTAAGTTCTTCAAACCTTTTACTAAAATACAAATTAACATATTCTGAAATTACTATAGAAGGAACATATATTTTTGCATTAGCATTTACTGCATTATTATAATAGTTAATAGCTTTTTGCAATCTAGGATTATTTTTAACTTGTTTTACATGATATGGATGTCCAAATTGCCCAACAATAACATTAGTATCAACTATATACTTATTTTTGCTTTCAAACAAATGATTTTTGTCAATTACATAATTACAAATCATTTTTTAATTCCTTTTTATCATAATTATTTTTTACTCTGTTGAATGTTTGTAATATTAATTCATTGCAATTAACTAAGGTTACAGACCAATCTCTATCTTTAATTTTTAATTCTTCATAAAGAACATTGCAAAATGCAGTATTAGCTGTTTTTATACCGTTAAAATCTATGATAACATTCTTATCTTTATGGTTTTCAATTATTTGTTTTATTAATATAGTTGCATCTTCTGGAGCATGTGCAAAATCCTTTTTCAAAAACTCCTTTACTAAAATTTTATAATTTTTATTGAACATAAAAAATCTCCTTATCTATATTTCAAATATTTCATTTTTTTTCTGTGGAATTATCATTTTTTCAATTTTTTCTAAATTTAATTCAACGATTATTAAAGTTCCATCAAATTGTACTTTATAATTATTTATTCTATCTTTCATTTTGTTTAATTCATAATATCCGTTTCTTGAAATTATTTTAATTTTTCCGTCAAATTTTTTTATAAATTCACTAATGTCATTCAAACCTAAACCACCTAATTTTTCTTTTGTAGTATTTCCTTCTTGTGAAGCCCATCTTATAGCTTCTGCATCGTTATTTTCATAGTAATTTTTTTTATTTTTTATAATATGATTTGATATATTAAATGGTATAGTTACGCCAAAATCCACAATCAAGAACTTCAATAATTTTCCCTGTTGATATTTTTGACCACTACATTTAATTTTATGCGTATTTCCATGCGTTCTTGCATTAACAAATAATTCACTTAAATAAGAACTTATTATACTTGATATATTCTCATTTTTTACAAATTTTGGCAAAAATTCTTTTTTTAAATATTCATCAAAGCAATCTAGATTATTATTATCTAATTCTAAAGTAAAATCTTTGTGCTGTATTAGAGAAGAATATTTTGGATTAACCGATTCTGATGAAAAATCTGATAGTCGCATTACATAATCTACATTTTCCTTAACATTTATTCCCTTAATAGTAATTTTTTTAGTTTTTAAGTAATCAACAAAATGATGATATAACATGTAAAGTTCTGAAGCAAAAAATCTAGTATTTTTAAAATCTAAAACAATGTCATTAAAATCAGAATTTTCAATTTTTTTAAACATATTTACTAAGGTTAGTATATCATTAACGTTTGAATCTAATGCTGAAGGCATTTCTATAATACATTCTTTAGTTTTCATAGGTTATACCATTCAAGTTAACTTTAAAAATTTATAAAATTTAATTTTCGCTTCATTATTTATATTTTTAAAACTATTCGTTTTACTATTGTATAAAATCATATTCATTAATTCCCCCAAAAACATTTCCTTATAATTATACTACACTTTGAAATTTATTGGAATATATTGTTAAATATTTTACCAACATATTATAATATTATAATATTATCTTTCTAAATTTATTTAATATTTTTATTTTTTTCATTAAAAGGGTTTTAGGGACTTTCCCTACATTTAGAATTTGTGGGAGTACAAATTCAGTGCTTGCTAATACACTAAACTTGTACCTTATTCCCACTCTAAATCTATATCTGTACTAATTTTCATCAAATTATTTTCTAAAGATACTTTAAAATATCCATACTTATTTATTATATCCTTACCATTTTCATCTAATCCTTTATTTTGTTTCCATCTACTCAGAGTATAATTAGTAACTTTAATAACTTTTTCATAACCATACATAGAAAGTAGGCAATTAAATAAATCGTTATACCTATATAAATCAATATCTTCTTCAGCTATAAATTCTTTCTTTATTAATTCTTTAACTAATGTATTAATTTGTTTATCTATTTTATCTTTGTATTTAATATTTTGTATATTAGTATTTATTTGTGTGTCCTTTTCGGTATACCTATCTTCCGTATGCCCATTTTGGTTATACGGTATCTCATAGATAGAGTATTCATAGTCAAATCTACCATTTTCTAATTGTTTTCTTTCTCTTATTAGATATCCACAATCTTCTAATTCTTTTAGCGTAGATCTAATTGCTTTTATATTTTCTTTGCTTAAACTTACTAATCCATTTACTGAATAATCCCAGTCATCTGGTAAACTTAACATAAAGGATAATAACCCCTTTGCTTTATAACTTAAATTTTTATCTTGTAAATGATGATTACTCATCACTGTATAATTTTTAGTTTTTTCTACTTTAAATTTTGACATATAATACCTCCCTTATTTTTCACTTAAAATTTGTGAAAATAAGGGAATTTAATAGAAACAAACAGTAATTAACAGTTTTAAATCTATTGTAAAATAAGGGTTAATAATTTATGGTTTTTTCCAACTATTGTCCTGTTTTCCCGACCATCTTAACAATTAACTCTTATTTTTAAGAGTTTTTTTGTGCTAAAATGCAACCCCTAATGGTCCCTATTTATGTATTTCTATCAAATCATATAATTTATCTAAATTATCTTCTTCTATACAAAATGAAGTTCCATGATCATGTATTTGTCCAATTTTCTTTCCAGTTCTAAAAACACCAATTTTTAACGAAATTCTTATAATTCCGTTTTCGATTAAATCTATAAATGTTTCGAAATCTTTTAATTTATAGATTTTCATACAATAATATTTAAAATACCGTTTCTTTTGCTTATACAACTTATCTGCTTTAATGAATGCTAGATATTTTAATTTTCTATATAGTTTTTCTTCTAAAACATCAAAATCCCAATAAACAATATTTTCAATCAATTCTTTTTTGTCGTTGAATATTAATAAAAATATTTTTTGTTTTTCTTTATCAACTTTAAGTTCAAAATAATAATTTAACCCAACTTTATTTTTATATTTTGAATAAACTGAAGTGTTTAAAACATTACATTCTTTTAATTTTGAATCTGGATAACCATATAAGTCTTTCAACCTTTCTACTTCATGGAAATGTGGACCTGTTGGTGTGCAACAAAAAAGTGTTGTATAAGAAGAACTATATTTATTTTTAGTTTTTATTTCAATACCTTCGAAATCAGGAAATTCAAGTTCGTTCGTTTGAATCCCTAATAGTTTTTCAAAAGTATGTCCTATACTTCCTAAATTATTAGTATCGCTCTCAATCCAACCTTTATTCTTTATTTCGTAAAATAATTTCTTCAAACACTTAATACTCTCTATCATAACTATAACCTCCTATATATATCATTCTACAAAACTTTTAAAAATCCTTTTTTTTACTAAAAAAAAATAAAAATATTTAAAAATAATTATATATGCTATTACATTCTAAAAACATAAATAAAAAACAATTTTTTTGATAAATATAGAAAAAAGGCAATAAAGCCCCTTACCCCATAAAATAAATTATGTGGTTATTTAAGTTAATAATTGTTTTCTTGTATAAAAAAG
>CALVVM010000078.1 GCA_944363855.1 uncultured Bacilli bacterium | reverse complement strand
CAAAAATCATTTTTTTATATAACAATCAGTTTTCTAGTATAAAACAAATTAATTGTCTGTTAATATTATTAACAAAATTGATATAAATATAAAAAATATAAAGAGAAATAAGTTAGTGATTAAACTAATTAAAAATTAGAATAAGTCTTTAAAATGAAGACTTTTTTGTTTTTGATACCAAAGGAGATTACTTTATATTGTGTTTTTTTAGTTTACAATTCTTGTTTTTCAACGAAAAAAGGACTTCTAAGTCCTTTTAAAATTGTATTCTTTCTTTTACATAGTTTTCTACTTCATCAAGATTAAGAGTTATTTGTTCCATAGTATCTCTATCTCTTATTGTAACTGTATTGTTATTTATAGTTTCATCATCAATAGTTATACAGAAAGGTGTTCCTATAACATCTTCTCTTCTATATCTTTTACCAATGTTACCAGTTTCATCATATGTAGTCATAAATACTTTTGAAAGTTTATTATATACTTCTAATGCTTTTTCACTGTGGTATTTCTTAACTAAAGGTAAAACAGCTACTTTATATGGAGCAAGATATGGATGTAAACTTAATATTTCTCTAGTTGTTCCATCTTCTAATTCATCTTCATGATAAGCATCAAATAAAAGTGCTAGAATAGTTCTATCAAGTCCATATGTAGATTCTATTATATATGGAATATATTTTTCATTAGTTTCAGGATCTAAGTATTCCATACTTCTACCACTATATTCTTGATGTCTTGTAAGGTCAAAATCAGTACGATTATGTGTACCATTTACTTCTCCCCATCCAAATGGGAATAAGTATTCTATATCACAAGCTGCTTTAGCGTAATGAGCAAGCTTTTCATGATCATGGAATCTTAATTTTTCTTCTGGTAAACCTAAATCCATATAGAATTTTTTACCATATTCTTTAAAGTAATTATAAAGTTCTTCATCATTACCTTTTTTACAGAATGTTTGATATTCCATTTGTTCAAACTCTATAGTTCTAAAAGTAAAGTTACCAGGTGTTATTTCATTTCTAAATGCTTTACCTATTTGTCCAATTGAAAACGGCAATTTAGCTCTCATACTTCTTTGAACATTTAAAAAGTTTACATATTCACCTTGTGCATTTTCTGGTCTTAAATAAACAACACTTTTAGCATCTTCAGTAACACCTCTATGTGTTTCAAACATTAATTTAAATTGTCTAATTTCAGTAAAATTAGTTTTACCACATTTAGGGCATGGTACTTTATTTTCATTTATGTAGTTAATCATTTCTTCATTAGTCATAGCATCTCCAATACTGCTATTACTAAAATCATTTATAAGATTATCTGCTCTATGTCTTGTTTTACATTCACGACAATCAGTAAGCCGATCTGTAAAAGATGCGACATGTCCTGATGCTGCCCAAACTCTTGGATGCATTAAAATATCCGCATCTACTTCATAAGCATTTGGTCTTTCTTGAATAAATCTTTTTCTCCAAGCATCTTTAACATTATTTTTAAGTCTACTTCCTAAAGGTCCATAATCCCAAGTATTAGCAAGACCATCATATATTTCACTTCCTTGAAATATAAATCCATATTGTTTACACAAATTAACCATTTTTTCCATTGTTATTTTTTCCATATTATCTCCTCCTAAAATAAAAAACTTCTAGAAAATGTGTAAGGGCTTATCATTACTGATAAGTGGTCCCACCTTACTTATTCTAGAAGAATCACTCTTTAATATATTGCTCTTGGATTCCAACCCCGTCATCGCATTGATATACGTATTATATATTATTCGTTTTATTTTGTCAACAAATATTATTCTAAAATATTTGTATTATCTTCACAAACACCTTCACCAGGTTTAGCACCTTCTACATATGTTTTATTCATAAGTTCACATGAAGATTTTGTAATTGAATCTTGTAAGTATCCACCTAATAATTTAACCAAACTAACTACAATTACACTTACTACAGCTATAATTAATAAATATTCTACTAAAGCTTGACCTTTGTTATTAATTCTATTCATATCAGCACTCTCCAATACTATATTAATTTTATTACTTTTTTGTTTTTTTGTCAATAACATGATATACTATGATTGGTGTTAATATGATAATAAAAAATATAAAAGTTAAAGTGTGTAATAATTTTTTTAATAGATTTAAAGGTTTTATGTTTACTAAAAATATAAATTATGGATTATGTTTTCCTAGGTGCAATTCCATTCATACTATATTTATGTTTAAACCTATAGATGTTATTATGACAGATAAAGATTATAATGTGTTATATATTTTTAAAAACGTTAAACCTTATAGAATTATTCTTCCTAAAAAGAACGTATATTATACTTTTGAATTCCCTATAAATAAATTAGATTTTAGAATAAACGAAAAGATAAAATAATTATCTTTTTAATTTAAAATAAAATTAGTCTCAAATATTCTATCATCACTACAATATTCCATTACAAACTCATTACCTTTTTTACATATTATTATACCTATTGTTTTATCTTGATTTATTCCTTTTATATTTTTATCTATATAATTCATATATGTACTTATTTGACCTATATATTCTTTCTTTAATTCAGTTACTTTTAATTCTACTACTACATAACAATTATATTTAATATTATATAAAAGTAAATCTATGTAGTTATTCCTATCTACTATCTTTATTTTGTATTCATCTTTTATAAAACAAAATCCATTGCCTAGTTCACTTAAGAAATTAGGTAAATCTTCTAAGATTAGTCTTTTTAATCCTTTTTCTGTTATTTTTTCATAATCATAACTATTTTTTATTATTATTATTGGATTTTTTATAAAATCACTTACTTTTGTTTCTTCCTTAACTACTAGTTTATTCTTTGTCTCGATAGGTAACCTTTCATATTCTTTATTTTTTATTTTATATCTAAGTTCCCTAACTCCTAATCTTTGCTTTATTGAAATATCAATATAATAGTTAATTTCATTTATATCATCAAATTTCAATAATTCTACATAATGGCTCCAGGTCAATTGTCGCGACACTGTCGCGACTTTTTGAAACATTAAATAAAACTTTCTTATTTTAAATAATGTTTTATAATCATATTTTTTACCAACTTCAACAGTTAATTTTTTTGAATACTCTTTTATTAAATTATCCCCATATTTAGCTCTTTTCTCTCCACCTTGTGCTTCTATTATTAGTTTTCCTACATTATAATAAGTCTCTAATTCATTTTTATTTTTACTATAGTCTTTTACTTTTTTATATACTTCATTGTTTATTAGCTGTTCTTTTATTTCGTTATAATAATTCATATATCCATCTCCTTTCAAACAAGATAACACATACAAAATTATTAATCAAACGAGCGTTTTTACTTAATTACAACTTTATTTTTACAGTAATAAAAAAACTACAGACAGATTACTGTTTACTGCAGTTTTAACTATTACACTTTTACAAAAATACTATAAATTCTATTTTTTACTTAAAATTCGTGCCATCTTAACACCAGCACATGATGCCATCATAAGTCCTGTAGTAAGACCACCACCATCTCCAATAGAATATAAGCCTTTTACGCTCGTCATAAAATCTTTATTAAGAACAACTTCGTTACTATAGAATTTTATTTCAGGTCCATATAAAAGATTATCTGGATGGGCAAAACCTTCTACCACTTTATCTACATCTTTTATAAATTGAAGTATATCTGTCATAGTTCTATAGCCTAATCCATAAGTTAAATCACCTGGAACAGCAGCTTTTAAAGTAGGTTCTACACTATTATTTTCTAAATCTTCAGGCCATGTTCTTCTACCTCGATTTATATCACCTAGTCTTTGAACCATTATAGCATTTCCACCTAATCTATTTAGATTTTGAGCAACATTTTCTCCATATTCAATAGGCTTATTAAATGGATATGTGAAATGATGAGAAACAAGTATAGCTAAATTAGTATTTTTACTTTTTCTATCTTTATATGAATGTCCATTAACTAAAGTAAGTCCATTGTCATAAACTTCAGCAGATACAAAACCACTTGGATTTTGGCAAAAAGTTCTAACCTTATCTCCATATGGGAATGGTCTACCAATAAACTTTCCTTCATACATATACTCATTTATTTTTTCCATAACTTTATCAGGTAGTTCATATCTTATACCAATATCAACGCTTCCTAATTTAGTCTCTATTTTATGTTTAGCACATATATCACTTAGCCATGAAGCACCTTTTCTACCTACAGCAAGTACTACTTTATCACTATATATTTCTTCATCAATATTTTCTTTTATCTTGTGTACTTGAACACCCTTAACTTCATTATTTTCTACTATTATATCTTTTACTTCAGTTTCAAATAACATATTTATATTGTGTTCTTTTAAATATTTTTCTATATCTCCATAAAGTATATGAGATTTTTCTGTACCTAAGTGTCTTATTGGAAAAGAAACTAAGTTTAAGTTTTGTTTACTTGCTTTTCTTTGTAATTCTTTTATTTCTTCTATATGATCTATTCCATGTAATTTTGGATCAGCACCAAACTTCAAATAAATATTATCTGTATAAGTTAATAAATCACAAATTTCTTCTTCAGTCATATATTCTCTAAAATATCCGCCATCATTACCACCTAAATATATACTTCCATCTTTATCACGAGATGAAAGGTGATAAGAATTAAGTTTTCCATCTGAGAATGCTCCAGCACCACTAAATCCACAAGTTATATTACAGTATGGCTTACACCCTACACATTTACCTGTTTTTTCTATTGGACAAGCCCTCTTTTCTACTGGTTTACCTTGATCAATCAATAATACATTCTTATAATTATTTAACTCAATTAATTCATAAGCAAGAAATGCTGCACTAGGTCCCATACCAACTACTACTAAATCATATTTCATAAAATCACTACTTTCCATACATTTTAATTTTATCACTTTAAGTTTATGTTTGTAAATAGAAAAACAGTGAAATTTCACTGTTATATTTTTAAATATTTTTTAACTGCCCTACTACTTCCTATCATACCTACTATCATACCTATTAAAAGTAAAGCAAGTGATGTATAGTAAATAAATGGGGTTGGTTTAACTAATTGTATAAAATTAGTAAATAATTGTCCACCAAAATGATCGTATAAAGCAGTATAACCATATAAAGTTATAACAATTGGAATAACTGCACCTAACATTCCAAGAATTAAACCTTCAAATATAAATGGTATTTTAATATTTATATTACTTGCACCTACAAGTCTCATTATTTCTATTTCTCTTTTTCTAGACATAATAGTTATCTTTATTGTATTAGCAATTAAGAAAGCAGTAACTAATATTAAAGCAATAACTACTATATATGTACCTTTTCTAATAACATCAAATACAGATACTAATTGGTCTACCATTCCTTCACCATATTTAACTACATCTACATTTTCTATATCTTTTATTTCTTCTGCAGTTTTATTTATTAAATTGATATCAGTTACTTTTATTTGATATGTATCTTGAATAGGACTTTCTTCTCTAGTCCATTCACCCATTATACTATCAAATACATCACTAGATGCCATCATATCTTTAGATATTTCCATCTTATCTATGAATTCGACATTATTCATTTCTATATTATCCAAAGCAATTATTTGATCGTATACATCTTCTTTTTCTTCTTCAGTTATGTCTACATCAAGAAAAGCAACTATAGTAACATCTTTTTCTACTATCTTGGTAAAATTAGTTACATTAATTGAAAGTATTATAGCTACAGCTACTACTATAAGAGTAATTGTAATACAAGATATAGAAGCTAAAGATAATGAAAAGTTTCTAAATACACTTTTAAATGAATCTCTTATATTTCTTCCTAATATTCTAAATGCTTTCATTACTTGTATTCACCTTCCTTATAATCTCTTACTACTCTACCAGAATCAAGTAATACAACTCTTTTCTTCATTTTCTTAACTATACTAATATCGTGAGTAACCATAATTATTGTAGTTCCAAGTTCGTTAATTGCTTCTAATACTTCCATTATTTCCATACTTGTCTTAGGGTCTAAGTTTCCAGTAGGTTCGTCACAAATAAGTATTTTAGGCCCATTTACTATAGCTCTAGCAATAGCAACCCTTTGTTGTTCGCCACCAGATAAATGTCTAGGATATTGTTTAGCTTTATTTTTTAAGCCTACTAAATCTAATACTTTCATAACTTTAGCATGTATTTCATCTTTAGGTAACCCTAATACTTCTAAAGCAAAAGCAACATTTTCATAAGCAGTTTCATTAGGTAATAATTGATAGTTTTGGAATACTACTCCAATTTTTCTTCTAAGTTTATAAACTTTTCTATTTTTTATTTTACCTACATCAAGTCCACCTACAAGTATTTTACCACTACTAGGTTTTTCTTCTCTATAAAGCATCTTAATTAGTGTACTTTTACCACATCCTGTTGAGCCTATAATAAATACAAATTCACCTTTTTTAATATTTAAATCTAAATCATATATAGCTGTAGTACCAGTTTTATAAGTTTTTCTTACATCTCTAATTCTAATTAAATCCATATATCCTCCTATTCTATTCCTGTTGACTCGTAAACATCATTTATAAGTATAATTGCTTCTTTATCTAATTCAAGTATTCCTTCTTTAGCAAAGAAATATTGTTTCGTAGGAATAACACACATCAACACTTTTTTTCTATCACCTGTGTATCCACCTCTTCCTTCTAACACAGTAACACCCTTCCCAAGTTCATTCATCAAGAAACTTTTTATAGATGTTTCATGTTCTGTAATTATATAGAAAGATTTAGAATCTGATATACCAAGTAAAACTCTATCAGTAAGCATTGATGATATATATACAGCAATTATCGCATACATAACAGTTTCCCAAGCGTATATTTCAGAGCCTTGTGTTATAAAGAAACCAGATCCAAGTATAATTATAAAGTTAAGTATTTTACTTGCTGTCCCTATAGACACTTTAAAGTATTTAGATAATATTTGCATAACTACATCACTACCACCTGTAGAAAACCCATATTTAAAAGTAAGACCTGAAGCAATTCCAGCTATAACCGCACCAAACAAACTTATAAGAAGCATATTATCTACATTAAAATGAATTAACTCTGGCATTGATTTTGTTAAATTAACAAACAATGGATAAAGTATAGATCCTATTACTGAATATTTAGTTGATTCTTTTCCTAATATTAAATAACTAAGTATTAGCAGTACTATATAAGAAATTGTAATAAATACAGAAGTTGGTAATCCTGTAATATTTTCTATTACTATAGATAAACCAGATACTCCACCTGTAACTAAGTTATTAGGTGAATAAAATACATTAAAAGTAAAAGCCGATAAAAAACATCCTATTACTAAAAATGAATATCTCTTTAATCTATTTTTTTTATTTAATACTTTTAATATATCATTATTAATTACATCTTTTTTAAAAAACAACATCTATCTCACTCCTAATTTTAAATTATCATATATAAATTTATCAATATCGCCATCTAATACTTTATCTACATTAGGATTTTCGGTATTAGTTCTATGATCTTTAACAAGTGTATAAGGACACATTGTATATGTTCTTATTTGTGATCCAAAGTTAATCTCACTATTCTCACCCTTAATATTTTTTAATTCTTTTTCTCTTCTTTCAACTTCTAATTGATATAATTTATTTTTTAAAACATTCATGCAAGTTTCTTTATTTCTTATTTGACTTCTTTCATTTTGACAAGTAACAACTATTTTACTTGGAAAATGAGTTATTCTTACAGCTGATGGAGTTGTATTAACACCCTGTCCTCCATGGCCAGATGCACAATAAGTATCAACTCTAATATCGCTTTCTTTTATTTCTATATCTATTTCTACATTGTTATATAGGGGTGTTATATCTATTGAAGCAAAGGAAGTATGTCTTCTACTATTTGAATCAAATGGACTAATTCTAATTAATCTATGAACGCCTTTTTCATTTTTTAAATATCCATAGCTATTTAATCCATGAACTATAAAAGATACACTTTTTATCCCTGCTTCTTCTCCATCTTGATAATCTAATAATTCTATCTTTTTATTATTTTTTTCACACCACCTAGTATACATTCTATAAAGCATACTAGCCCAATCACAAGATTCAGTACCTCCTGCTCCTGGATGTATTTCAAGTATACAATCACATTTATCATATGGACTATTTAATAATAATTCTAATTCTAAATTATCTAATTTTTCTACTAATACTTCTATATCATTAGAAATCATTTCTTGCATTTCTAAATCGTTACTTTCCTTTATCATATTAGCTATTTCTAAATTAGATTCTATATTAGTTTTTAATTCTTCTATATTGCTTATTTTATTTTTTAATTGATTTAATTCATTTAATACTTCTTCACTACTTTTTTTATCATCCCAAAAGTTAGGACCATTCATTATATCTTCTAATTCTTTAATCCTATTTTTCTTTACTTCTGGGTCAAAGTGACCTCCATAAATCATTTACTCTTTTTTCCAAATCTATATACATGTTTAATATTTCATTTAATTCCATACCAATATCCTCCAATATAATTATAACACTTTTATTATATTTTTTAAATAGATTAACAAGTATTATAAAAACAATTTACAAAAAAAAGACACTATTGTGTCTAATTTTTTATTTTTATAATGAATCTATATTGATTCTTACTCTTCCCATTTTTTTGACATAAGCACTAGCTTGTACTATTGTACGAATTGAATTAGCGATACTTCCGCCTTTTCCAATTACTAAGCTCATACATTCATTTGGAACTAATACTTGAATAACTGTATCAGTTTCAGAATCAATTTGTTTAACACTTATGCCTTCAACATCTGGTAATAATTCATTAACTAGATATTCTGTCAAATTAACTAATTCCATACTATTTTCCAGCCTTTTCGTTTTTCTTACTAGCCATTTTAGCTTCGTGGAATTCTTTTAAAATTCCTTCTTTACTTAAGATATCTCTAACTGTATCTGTAGGAGTTGCACCATTATTTAACCATTTCATAGCTAATTCTTTATCTACTTTTACAACTGTTGGATTTTCTACTGGATTATAGTATCCAATTTCTTCGATAAATCTTCCATCTCTTGGAAATCTTGAATCAGCAACTACGATACGGTAAAAAGGTCTTTTTTTAGCTCCCATTCTTTTTAATCTCATTTTAACTGCCATAAAGCACCTCCATTCACTGTATATAATATTAACAAATTATTTTACTTTTGTCAACTGCTTTTGGTTAACAAAGCTGTTATTAGATAATTCACTAGGTCTATTTTTTATTTCCTTATTCAAATCTATGTTTAAATTTAAAATAAATGCCTTATTTAATATAGATAAATATCCTAAAAGAGTTCTAGTATTTCCATCTTTAAATATTTGTAGTTCCCAAAATTTAACCAATGATTCCATAATTATTTCAACACAAGAGTATTTATTTATACATATTTCTTTAATTGAATTAAGTAAAACTTCTATATATTTTAATTTTTCAAGCGTTAATGTTCTTAAACCTAATTCTTCTCCATAATATAAATCACTAAATAAAAATAAATGTATTTCTTTTATATATTCTAAAGAAAAAATATCATTATTAAAAAGAAATTCTTCATCTAATAAATTTAGTTTTGTTCTTACTATATCTTTTTCTACTAATAATAATTTTTCATTACTTAAGCCTAGTTTATTTCTCATAAAATCACCGATAGACTATATATTATCAAAAAAAGAAAAAAAGTACAATAGTACTATTTTATAAAATCATCTTTTACTTTATCTATTTCTTCTAAATCTTTATCTGTTAATTCATCTTCTATTTCATCCCATGGTTCTTCATCTTCTTCAATAGCTATTTTAACTTTAGTTTCCCCTACTACTTCTACACCTAATTCTTTTTCAATATCGAATGTTATACTTTTTCCATCTATGTTTACTCCAGAACAATTAGGTTGTTTAAGTGTTCTTACAATTATATCTGTATCATTAGAAAGATCAGCATTTTCTTTTAATCTAACATTAAATAAATCATTATATGATATATTTTTATTTACAACAGCAGTCTTAGAATCATTTTCATATGAATACCATATATTTACATCATATGATCCATTAACACCTATTTTTTCATTTGTTTTATATCCTTTAAACTTATGATTTATTACCCAACACCCAAGTATTGTAGTTGGATTATTTTCTAAAGTTATACTATAATTATCTTTAAAATATTTTTTACCTTTACCAATAACAGCTTTAGTAACTATCTCCTTATATAATGACATATAATCACTCCTCAATTTAATATATGAAAGAGTCTAGTAAAAATGCACAAAAAAAGTAGTAAAAACTACTTTTTAATATTAATACTCATAATCTGGAGTTAATGTTTGATCTACTAATGTATCATCTTGTGTAGCATATCTTGACATATATGTTTCTAAATCAATTATTGAATTTTTTACTTCATTAGGTATTTGTACAGTAGTAGTTCTAAAGTTTCTAAGTTCTAAACTAAGTACTGCTTTTTTAATAGTTTCGTCTTGTATCGAATCACTTAAGTCCATAGATATTTTAACTAATTCATCATAATTATTAATATAAAGTTCAACATAATAAGTTTCAGTTAATTCAGTTGAACCATTATTTATAGAAGCTAAGCTTTCTTCAAATTCTCTCAATTCTTCTTCTGAAGGAGCAAGTGCTTTTATTTTATTTAATAATTCATTATCTATAATTAATTGGTAATGTTTTAAATTATCTTTTTCACCTATAAGTTTAAAATGTTTTTGATCTAATACATCCCTTAAATAATATTCATCAGCATCATCTAGATCAATTTTTTCATCTGATATTTCTAATTCTTCTTCTGTCATAGTTAAATATACCCACATACTAGGTGTACTTGATGTAAGCCCTAACATATCAATTAAACTCGAATTAGCAAATAAAGTTAAGTTATCATTTAGAAGCGATGCATAAACATTAATTTCATCAAAAAGCATAGATTTGTTAAGTGTTAAATCAAAATTGTAATTATCATCCCCTTGTTTAGCATATTTAAAAGTTGCTGAGAAATTCATAGAATCTTGTGTATCACTTTCTAGTAACAATTTAACATCTACAGTTCCACTACTTTCACCTTTCTTTTCTAAATTACTTAAAGCTTTTTCAAGAACTTTTACATCACTATTAGAATTCTTATTAAAAGCAAATACTACTAAAACGAGTGCAACTACACCTAATAATACTCCAAGTAATACGAATACCCAAGCATTACTTTTCTTCTTAGGTTCTTTAGATACAGTATTAACTGTTGGTGTTACATTTTCATTAACACTTGTTACTGGTGTAACTGGCTCTACTATTGCAGTTTGTTCTAATGGTTGCTCTACTACTGGAATTACATTTTCATTTGCTTCAACGTTAACTTCTGGTACTACTGGTTCAACGATTGCTGTTTGCTCTAAAGATTCACTCTCGGGTTGAATCAAAGGAACAACCATTGGTGTTTCTTCTACTATACTTTCAGATTGAATATTTTGTTCTTGTACAAGTTCTTCTACTTTTTCTCCACATACTCCGCAAAATTTAGAATTAGATTCTATATTGGCTCCACATTTTTTACATATCATATAATCATCTCCTCTACTATATTTAAATTATATCACAGAAAAAGAAAAAAAGTATAGTTTTTTATACTTTTTCTATTATTTTTCCATCTAAACTCCAAGTTTTAACATCTGTTATTTCTACATCTACTATTTTTCCTAGATAACTAGAGTCAGCATCTACATTTACTAATTTCATAGTATCAGTATATCCCATAAGTCTTCCTTCTTTTTCACTAGGAGATTCTAATAATACTTTTACTATTTTACCCATGTATTTCTGATTAGCTTCATTCGCATATTTATTAACCACTTCATTTAACTCATATAGTCTTCTATTTTTTTCTTCTTCTGTTAAATCATTTTTCATAAGAGCAGCTGGAGTACCAACTCTTGGAGAATAAATAAATGTGAATGCTGAATCATACTTACACTTATTTACTACATCCAATGTATCTTTAAAATCTTCTTCTGTTTCTCCTGGAAAAGCAACTATTATATCTGTAGTTATTGAAACATTAGGAACTCTGTTTTTAATTTTATTAAATAATTCTAAATACTTTTCTTTTGTATAGCGTCTTCCCATAAGTTTTAATATTCTATCACTACCTGATTGTAAAGGTAAATGAATATAAGGCATTATATTATCGTATTTAGCTATTACATCTATCATTTCATCATCAAAATCCCAAGGATGACTAGTTACAAATCTAACTCTTTCTATACCAGTTTTAGCTGTTTCTTCTAATAAATTACTCATAGTATAATTGATATCTAAATCTTTACCATAAGCATTAACATTTTGTCCAAGTAAAGTTACTTCCTTGTAACCATCTTTTACCAATTCTTTTACTTCATTGATTATATCAATAGGAAGTCTACTTCTTTGTTTACCTCTTGTATAAGGAACAATACAATAAGTACAAAATTTGTCACACCCATATTGAATATTTACCCATGCTTTATACTTAGAATCTCTTTTTACAGGTATTCCTTCGTATACATCCCCTTCAATACTAAACACTTCTATTTCTTGTTTTTGTTTATTTATAGATTCTTCTAATATTTCAGGTAATTTATGTATATTGTGAGTACCAAATACTATGTCTACCCATTTATATTTATTTTTTAAATCATCTACTACAGTTTCTTCTTGTGCCATACATCCACATATACCACATATTATATCTTTTTTACTTTGTTTTAAATGTTTTACTCTACCTAAGAATCCAAACATCTTATTATGAGCATTTTCTCTTATCGCACATGTATTAAGAATTATTATATCAGCATCTTCCATTTCTATAGTTTCTTTAAAACTCATATCTTCTAGAATTGCTTTTATATTCTCACTATCATGTACATTCATCTGACAACCATAAGTTTTTAAATAATACTTTTTACCTTCACCTATTTTTTCCATATTTTCAGGTACTTTATAATCATCTCTTATTATTTTTATTTCTTTATTAGTTCTTACTTTTGCCTCTTTTAAATCTGGTAAATTCATAAAATCACTTCCACAAATAATAATAACATAAATACTCAATTTATTCAATATAATTATAGTGGTGATGATGTGTATAGTGATAATGAGATTTTAAGAGTTGCTAGATACTTGAATGTTGATTTTAGTAAATTCCCTTTTGAAGATTTTAAAAGAGGAATTAATATTGAACTTGAACATGGTTTAGAAAATATTAATACTAATGTAACTAATAATGATATAATTAAAACAGCTAAAATAGCACTTGCTCATTTAAGCGAATATCCTAATTATTATAATAAATATTACGGCCTTTTAGTATTTGAAGATTTTTTAAAAAGTAAATTAAAATAGTATTTTGTTATTCAAAATACTATTTATTATTTTATTCTAAGAAATTCATAACTAAATCTATTATTAAATCCTTCTCTTTTGGATTAGATTGTGCGATTAGAAGTGTTAAAGCAACTAACGTATTATTATCTATTACTTGTTTACCATTCTTATATAAAATATTATAGAATTGTAAGAAATATATAAATAATGTCGCACCTATTCTTTTATTTCCATCTATAAATACATGATTTTTAATAATCATATAAAGAAAATTACAAGCTTTTTCTTCAATACTTTTATATACATCTTTTTTATCAAATGTTTGATAAATATCTCCTATTATAGATTCTAATCCCTTATCTCTTTCTAAAGCAAATAACTTACTACCACTATTAAATCTTAATTTATTTATTATTTCTATACATTCTTCATAAGTTATCTTTTTATTACTAATACTACCTTTAACTTTAGTAATATCTTTATGATCATAATTATCAAGTAAATCCAAAGCTTTAGAATAATCCCCTATTACTTTTAATATTTCCTTAGCTTCATTACCTTCTAATTCATCATCAATCCTATTAGCTATATCTATTAACTTAACAGTTTTTTCTAAATATTCTAATCTTTTTTGATTTACTACATATCCCTTTAATAAATATTCTTTTAATATTTTATTTGCCCATTTTCTAAAGATAATACCATTTTTAGATTTTACTCTATAACCAACTGATATTATTACATCTAAATTGTAATATTCTATTTCACGAGATACTTCTCTATCTCCTTCTTTTTGAACTGTTGCAAATTTTGCAACAGTTGAACTATCATTTAATTCTTCTTGCATAACATTTTTTATATGCCTAGAAATAACAGATTTATCTCTATCAAATAATTTGGATATTTGTTCTAATGATAGCCATACTGTGTCATCTTTTATATTTACATCAAGTCTGACATCTTGATTTTCAAATAAAATTATTTCGTTTTTCATAATTAATATTCTCCTTTTTCTGTCGCCACACAAAAAAACATTATAATATTAATCATCTTTTACCCTAATATAATTATACCATTTATCTAGGTTTATGTAAATAAAAAAACTTAACCTTTTTTAAGTTAAGTTAGTTTCTAAAATTGATTATTTTATTTACCATATTATTTATATTATCTTTAGAAAATGGTTTATTTAGCATATCGACTATATCGTATGTAAAAGCCTTTTCAATAGTTTCTTTAGTATCATCACCAGATATTATAACAATTGGATATTTTTTAAATAAATTATTATTCTTAAAATAATTTAATACCATAAATCCATCACTTTCTGGCATATTTAAATCAAGTAACATTCCAATTATTTCATATTTTTTATCAGTAATATTTTTTATTGCTTCTTTACCATTTGATGCTTTTAAAACCATATATTCGTCATCAATCGCCTTTTCTACAATATTTTTAACTATCATAGAATCATCAGCTACTATAATTGCTTTTTCCATATTATTCATCTCCTAAATAATTTTTAATAATATTTATTATTCTTTCTGTTTCTTTCATAAATTCATTAAAGTGTTCTTTAATATATTCTAAATCATTTTCTTTACCTTTTAGTTCATGATCTAAAGATAGTTCAGCAAGTTTTTTAAAACCTAAATATTTACTATCACTCTTTAAAGCATGAGCAAGTATTGCATAATTATTTGAATCATTATTAGATAAGTGTTCTTTCATTTTAGGAAGCCTTGTTTCACATTCAGTTAAGAAATCTTTTAAAGTTTCATTATAAGTTTCCATATCCCCTAAAAGTTCTAAACCACTATCTACATCAACACCATTTTGTTTTAAATAATCAATATCTTTTTTATCTTCTTTGATTTCATCAAATATTTCAACTTCTTCTTTTTTAACACTTATTAAATATTTAGATAATACCTTTTTTAGTTCACTATGTTCAATAGGTTTAGATAAATAACCACTAAATCCTACTTCTAAATATTTATTTTCCCTACCTTGAATAGCATCTGCTGTAAGAGCAATTACAGGAGTATCAAAACCATCTATTTGTTTTAATCTTTTTAAAGTTTCAACACCACTCATTTTAGGCATCATAATATCTAAAAGTATAATGTCATATTTATTATCATTTTCTATTTTATTTATACATTCAAATCCACTTTCACAAGGTGTGATATCTAGTTTATATTCTCTTAATATTTTAGTACCTACTTTAATATTTAATTTATTATCATCTACTAATAATACTTTCTTATTATCAAAAGTTATATTTTCTTCTATAACTTCTTCTTTTTTATATATATTATTAGCAATCTCTTGATTTAAATAAATTGTAAAAGTAGAACCTTCTCCATATTCACTTTGAACTACTATTTTACCACCCATCATTTCAACAAGTCTCTTAGTAATAGCAAGTCCAAGTCCAGTACCTTCTGTAGTTGTATTTTTGTCTTCATCAAGTCTTTGGAACTTATTAAATAATTTATCTATTTGTTCAGTTTTAATACCTCTACCAGTATCTTTAATAGTTATAATTAATTTACATTGCTGTTTGTTATTAACACAATCTACATTAAAATTAATCTCACCTTTTTCAGTATATTTAGCAGCATTAGTTAAAACATTAGTTATAATTTGTTTGACCTTACCACTATCACCATATAACATATCTGGCAAATCAACCGCAAAATTAGTTTTTAATTCAATATCTTTTTCACCTATTCTAGGTATAATAAGTTTTACTAAATTATCTAATATTTCTTTTAAATTATATTCAGTATTAACTATTTCCATCTTATCTGCTTCAATCTTACTTATATCAAGTATACCATTTACTATCTCAAGCAAGTTATTGGATGCCATTACTATATCTTTAGCATCTTCTTTTGCTTCTTCTAAGTTAGTAGCATTTTCTATACATTGACTAAATCCTACTATAGCATTTAATGGTGTTCTTATTTCATGAGACATATTACTTAAGAAATCAGTTTTAGCATGGTTTGCTTTTTCGGCTTGATCTTTAGCAAGTTCTAATTGGTTGATAAGTTTCATATCTGGGTTTTCTATAGTGAAGTACATTAGAAATATAATTAAAGAATGCCCAGTAGTCGCAATTAAAATTGCTCTATTAGATGATTGAATTATAAATACCAACGACAACATAATTATACAAGCTATAATCGGAATATATTTTTTTTCTTTCAAATATTTAAAATTTTTAATACATTTTACAAACCAAATAGAAACAACAACACCACATAAAACTAGTAACAAGTTAACTCCAGGTCCATATGAATAAGCGAGTGAACCATCATTATAAATATATATTGGCAAGGCAAATGCAAATACAGCAAATAAAATTGCTAAAAAACATGAAACTATTTGTAACTTTTTATAGTATGTAGTTATCTTTTTTTGCTTATTTTTATCTAAAGTAGTTATAAAAACATATATATTAAATATTAATGACCAAATAAAAATGTATACTACATAACCTTTTAATATAAACATTGACATTAAATAGTATTTATCAGTTATTTCTACAGCAACATAACACAATAATTCAAAAATTAGTCCAACTATATTTGTTATTATTATATATTTATAAATTTTATTTTCTATAGATTTAATTCTAGGTTTTGAAAAATATATAATTGATAAAATAAATATATATATTAAACTACAAATTGGAAAAGCCATAAAACTTTTCATACAACCACTTCACTTTCTACTATCATATTTAATACTATATATATTTTATCACAATAAACTTTATTTTATCAATAAAAAAAACGATTATTTAATCGTTTTCTTTAATTGGTTTACTTTTTCTTCTGTTGTTATTTCAATTTCGTCAGCAGTTATTGGATAACAGTTATATGTATCGTTATCAATATCTGTTTGAAAATATCTATTAAATTGCTTTAATTTTTTATAATATCCTGTCTTATCTTCTGGTAAAACCAAATAATCTCTTTTAGACGTAATTGGATTGGTTTTAAATTTATCAATAAATTTAGTACCTATCAAACATTGTATGCCATCTACTTCTATATTAGATATGTAATCTAAAACTTCTTCTTTTTTGTCTTCCCACTCTTTATTTAAAACAATAACAATTGCAGGATATTCTTCATTTTGTAAAGTAAATTTTATTACTTCTGCTTCAGAAACTCCCGGATGTTCTAATACTTTTTCTTCTATGTCAAACATAGCATAATTCTGACCATTATTTTTAAAATAATCGTTTTCTCTACCAAAAACTCTATATTTACCATCACTATATCTTATTGCAACATCTCCAGTATTTATCCAATTATCTTTAGTAAATAAAGTAGCATTTTTACTTTCATCAAGATAACCAGCCGTTTGACAAGGAGAACTTTTTTCTAATATTCCACGAACATTATCAGGTAAAATTTCTCTAGTTACTGGATCAACAATTCTATATTCAACACCTGGTGCAGGAACTATTGTAACATCATCCAATGCTTTATTTTTATCTGATATTCCAGACATACTACCAGTTTCTGTCATTCCATAACCATTCAAAATATACTCTATCCCTAATTTTGAACCCGTTTCTCTAAACTTTCTCATTTGAGCAGGATTTACTGCTTCTCCACCTATAAAAATATATTTTAAATCATTTAGCGAATTTGCCTTAAGTCCAGCAGCAGCTAAAGTTGCAACATGACTTGGCGCTACTAAAGCAATTTTAGGTTTAGTTTCTGCTAAATCCTTTGCGAAAGCAAATCTATCATATTTAGGCTTATAAATCAAAGTCATTCCACTAAATAATCCCGCATGTATACCATGAACTGCACCAGTTGCATAAAACAAAGGTATAAAAACAGTTTGTCTGTCCCCTGGTTTAAAATCAAACCATAGTTTATCATACATTTGCGCCATCTTAGTTAAACCATCCGAATATAGTTTAACACCTTTAGGCATTTTGCTTGTTGTTGCACCTGTTAGAAAATACGCTCCTATTTGATTTTCCTCATAAGGAAACTCTATATTTTCTTTTATTTTAGAACCTGCTTTAGCAAATTCTTTCATTCGTATAAATTGCATATCGCTAGGTAATTTTTTCCCACTTTTTACATATTCATCTAAAAAATCTACATCGTTAATTAAACCTTTCAACGAACCAATTTTTCTTACTACAGGATTCATATAGTCCGTTATTGATGTTATAATTACATTTTTTACTCCAGCTTTATGCAATCTATTTATAAATTCCTCGTTCAAGAAACTGTCAAAAATTACAACAGTTTTACTTCCTATTTGAGTTGTATATTTTTCTGGATAGGTGAAAAGAAATCCTGGACCAGTTAAATTAACTATTTTATTTGCATCCATTGCTCCATAAAAAGCATTTACTGAAGAAACTATTGATGGAGCTGATATCGTTATTGGATCCCTAGTAACCCCATCTAAACTTATAAAAGCCTTTTTGTAATCTTCAAACATCTTAAAAGTATCTGCATATGAATATTTATTTCCAAAATACTCACTAGCAATAATATTCATATTACTTTCGTTTCTTATTTTTAAATCTTCTACTACTCTTCTTTTTGGATTTATTATTTCTTCCATAATCGTTTCCCCCAATCGATTTAATAATCTGCAACATATCTTTAATTACAAATATATTTTAACACATTCCAACAACTCATTTCAACAAAAATGTGTTAAAAAATAATAAAAAAGATAAACTAAATGTTTATCTAAATTAAATATTTAATTATATAATATATTTTTTTAGTTAAAAATCAATATATTTGTATGAAATAGTCTTTTTTATGTATAAAAAATATATATGTTTCAATTTTAATTCTTTTTATTGCTTTTAACTTCATTAAATACTATTTCAGCTAATTTATAAAACTCATCTTTATTATCAATTAGATATTGTAAGTTTGTAAGAAATTCTTTATATCTTTTATCATCTACGTAAAACTTATTAGTAGCATACCCATTCTTACCAAATTTTTTAATAGCATGATTATAAGATTGTTCTATAGCCTTGTTCATATCTAAATTACTAATATCTGTTACTTGAAAGAATAAAGATGAAATTAAATATGTTTTTATATCTACTTTTCTATCTGCAGAAGATAGTATTTTACCATATATATTGCGTGGTATTTTATCTGAAGATGCCCTGTGGTCTTCTATTGCTTCTTTTATTATACTTAATTCTTCTTTATTAAAGAATTTATTTAAAAATTCATCTTTATAAGCTATATTAGCAGATAAAACTTCATGTTCTTCTCTATTTATATGACAAGCAATATCATGGAAACTAACACACACATATAAAATATTATAATTTATATCATAATTTTTACTTAGTTCAAACGCTCTTTTAAGTACAAATTCTATATGATTTTTATTATGACCTTCATCATTTAAATCATATTCAGGTAATATTTTATTGTTTATATATTCTTTTAATTTATTATCTACTTTAGTTATACATGAGTTTATATATTCATTATCAAATTCTATATCTTTTAAAAATTTATTCATAAACACCTTTTATTTAATTAGTTTTTTAACGGGACATTCTACTAGTGTGATTGTTTTATCATCAAAATCTATTTCTACATCTGTTCCTATAGGTAATACTCCTATTGGCATAGCATGTCCAAAGTTTATATTATAAAGTACTGGTAAATCTTCTTTATGAAAATCTTTTAATACTTTCTTATATACTTCTTTATATTCTTCATAGTATTTTTCATCTTTTGGTTTTCCAACTATTATTCCTTTTACTACATCAAATATTCCTTGAGCACCTAAATTCATTAAATAACACTTTAAATAATCTGGACTAGGTTTATCTTCACTAGTTTCTAAGAATAATATTTTATCTTTCCATTCATCAAGTGTTGGCCATATAGGAGTTCCTACATATATAGGGAATGCATCTATACATCCGCCAAGTAGTTTACCTACTACTTTACCACTACCTTGTAATAACTCATATCCATGTGTATCTTTTTTTAATTTCTTTTCTATATTTATATTATCTTCACTCCAAGGTATGAAATCATCACTCCAGTATTCACTAGATTTTATTTGATAGTTTTCTATTCCATCAAATAATACACTTTGTACGGCTTCTTTTGTGTAATCAAACATCTTAACATATTCAGCAAAATCAGTCATAATACATGGTCCATAATAAGAAACTAAACCTGCTTTTTGCATCATAAAATGATTTGCTGTTGTATCTGAATATCCCATAAATATTTTAGGATTATTTTTTATAACTTCATAATCTATAAAAGGAGTAATTCTTATTGTATCTATACCACCTATCGCACATATAATGCCTTTTATTGTTGGATCTTTAAATGCATCCATTAAGTCTTTAGCTCTTAGTTCTGGATGTTCTTCAATAAACTTTAATCCCTTTAAAGCATTAGGCATAGCTACTACTTCCAAACCAAAAACACTCTCTAATCTTTTTTTACCCAAATAATATTTATGTACGAGTTTTTCTTCACCTATAAGCCCTGAAGATAAACTAACTATAGCAACTTTATCTCCTTTTTTTAATCCTTCTGGTTTATTCATATTATCACATCACCTAATCATCGTCATATGTTCATTATTATTTTTTCTAATATTATTTAACCTTTTGTATATTATCATTTAGTTGCATATTTATTTTCTCTAATATCGCAACATTAAATTGATTATCATTAACTTTATAACTAACGTTTTCACCAACATTTTTTTTATAAACTGCTATACCCAAAGGACTATTAACAGATATTTCATTAATTTCTGAACTAAAATTACCTTTATGACCCACTAATTTTATAAACATTTCTTCAGGCTGCTCATTTTCTATAGAAAGCGCGATATTTATTACATCTCCTATATCTACTATCATTTCATCATTACTTTTTTCTACTATTTGTATATATTTTAATTGTTCTTTCATATCACAAAGTTGTCTCATTAATCCTCTTTCTTGTGATTCTGTTGAATATAAAGTTGGATTATCATGCCAATTATCACCTTGATGTATTGCCACTTCACCTTTGTAACGCCTTACTTCATTTAATTTTTTTTCTATTTCTTTTAGTTCTTCTAAATACTTTTCATACCCATCTTTATCCATTTTTAATATATTCATATTATACCCCCTATAATGAGATTAATTTAATTCATCTTTGTATTTCTCAGAATACCACTTAGCAAATTGATCTTTAGCATCTCCCCAATATGATGCTTCTTTTTCATAATCTATATCTCTTAAAACACTTAATGTTTCTTCTTCTCCATCTGGTATATAAAATTTATCATGCCATCTTCCTCTTTCACCTTTCGCCTCATAAGCTATTGTACCAGTTCCACCACCACTAAATACAATTGGTTCTTCACCAGGTTCACAATAAGCAAAGCAGTGCTCTAATCTAGCTTTTCTATTTGTTTCATTTTTAAATAATTCTAAAAATTTTTCTACACCTATTTGCTTATCAAAATAATGATTATATGGTCCAGGCAATCCTCCTAATGAATCTACGTAAAGACCTGAATCAGATTTCAAAACAGCACACCCTAATTTATCTGCAGCATATTTAGCACTAAATGCAGCAACTTCAGAACAAGTTTCCGCTTGTATTTCTAAAATTTCAAAATCAGGATTAACTATTTCTATATTAAATCCATATTTTTTCCCAAAAAATTCATTTGCTTCCTCTACTTTATGAGGATTTGTTGTTAAATAAACAAGTTTTTTCATATTATATCTCCTTCTATTTAAATTATAAAACACATAAAACTTATCTTATAAGTTTTTTATCATTAGCATAAGGAATTTCGCTATCTGTTATTCCCCAACTATTTTCATAAAATTTTTTCCATATCTCATCATAAGGTTTTTCATCAAAGTGATTAGTTAAATTTGAAAAATCATATTCAGGCAATAATATCAATGGATTAATTGTATTTTCTTCACCAGAATGTGTTGTATCAAATTTTCTAATTTCAAAGTGTAAATGTGGAATTCTAGAACCACCAGAACAACCACTCAACCCTATAACTTCACCTTGTTTAATATAATCGCCAACTTTTACTAACACTTCTCTTAAATGTGCATAAATTAATCTTCGACCATAATTATCTAATATTTCAACTTTATTTCCATATCTTTCATTCCATTTAGCTATTCCAGATTCAATTTTTTCATCTAATCCTGCAGCAACAACTCTTCCACTTATAGAAGCAGAAACAGGGGTCAATGTTCTCGTAGTGATATCCAATCCTGAATGAAATCTTGGTTTTCCTAAAATCATATGAACAGGTCTTAAACCATATTTATCATGTTCTATTAATATATATTTTGGCTCTATTGGCCATCTATAAATTTCCATATACACCTCCTATCCTTTATTTCTTCAATATATATTTTTTTATTTCACCAAAATCATATATTCTAAACATATTATCTAGTAATTCTCTATCTTCATTATACTTGTTATTTACCAATAATGCAACCTTACCATAATTTAATGCACTCAAACAATTGTTATAAGAATCATCAACTAAATACGATATATTTTGTTCTTTACAAAGTAATCCTTTATTTTCAACCTGAGTAAACAATTTATCATATGGAATTAAATTTTTTTCTAATAACTTTATAATTTTCTTTTCTAAATCTATATATTCATCATTTGATTTAGCAGTTATAAAATATATCTTTATTGACAAATTTCTAAGTAAATTTAAAGTTTCTTTTACTCCTTTTTTTATAGGTGAATCAAAAGATAATTTATCTCTATATAAAGACCAAAATAACTTTTTTTCTTCTTCATTCCAAGTATATATATCCTCTGGTAAATATAAATTTTTATTACTTAATTTTTTATTATTTGAATGTTCCTTATTAAAAATTTCTGCTTTTTCCATTAAATTAGGCCATACATCAATAATTGTATCAGCTATATCAATCCCTACTATTTTTTCCATTTAAAATCAAATCTTTACATCATCATATTTTTTATATAATTCTTTTAAATAATTATATACTTCATTATTTTTAGATATAGCATTGTCAGCAATTCTTTTACAATAATTACATTTATCACACTGATTTGTGCACTTATTTTCTACAAAGAATTTAATAAAATTTTCAAGCTTTTTATTATCAATATATATATGTTTATCGCATTCTCTTGCTCTACCTAATCCTCTAACTCTTTTTATTTCATCATAGATTTCTTCTCTAGTTGATACATCATTTTTTTTGAATTTTATATCTTCCTTAACCAAGCACCCATGACCTTGAATAAGATCTAATAAATTACCATCATAACTTCTATCAACATATGCTTTTACTCGCTTTACTAATTCATTAGTTGGAAAATCTCTTTCTGTTATTTTAAAATGTTCTATTCCTATTTCTTCATAATATTTTATATCTTCAGGACGTACCCATGGAGATTTTATATATTCTTCTAAATTTTCTAATTCCTTTCTTTGGCAATAAAACAAACTCCAATCTTCGTAATTATTTTTTTTGTTATTTATTAAATCTATATATTGATCTAAATTTTGTTTTATCTTTTCTAACTGTAAAACTTCTAAATTGTTTATTAATTTAACATAATTACTCATTTTTATACCTCACTTAATCTATTTATTAAATC
>CALVVM010000077.1 GCA_944363855.1 uncultured Bacilli bacterium | reverse complement strand
AAAAAAACAAGCAAAAATAGCAAAAAAAGCGCATTTTAAAATTTAATACTAAAAAATGAGCTTTTTCTTTTATTTTATAAGAGATTATGTAAATTTTACTTCACACCAGAAATTCTTGAACCAAAATTGTAAAATACACTTTTTTCTTTTTTTTTAAGTTTAAATATGTTAAACTATATATAGATTGGAGGATTAGTTATGAGTGTTTTACCTGCAGATACATTTATTGTTGTTAATAAAACAACTTTAAGTGATAAAGATAGAAATTTGCTTATGCTTTTATATCAACCAATAGTAGGTTCTAATAGTATAAGTTTATATTATACGCTTTGGTCTTATTTAGACAAATCAGAGTTAATGTCTAATGAGTGGACTCATCACCACATCCTTCGTGATATGCTTATTAGTAATAGTGAACTTAGCGAATCTAAAGAAAGACTAGAAGCAATAGGACTAATTAAAACTTATGTTAAAAAAGGTAACATAAATAACTATGTGTATGAGTTATATTCTCCGGTAAGTGCTTCTGAGTTTATAAATAATCCATTACTTAATATTGCGTTATTTAATGCAGTAGGTAAGTTAGAGTATGATAGGATAGTAAGTTACTTTAGAATACCTAAAATAAATTTAAGAGAGTATGAAGATATAACTAAAAAATTTAGTGATGTGTTTTCTTATTCAAGTACTCCAATGAATGATAATTTAATTTATGATATAAAGAAATCTAGTCATAGAAAATTAGAACTATTAACTAAAATAGATATAAATACAATTATTAGTTTAATAAGTGATGAAGTATTAAATAAAAAATCTATAACTAGAGATATGAAAGAGTTTTTATATAAAATATCTTATATATATAATTATGATAATGATGATATGATTGAATTAATTAGAAATTCAACAACAGAAAAACATACTATAGATAAAAAATTACTTCAAGAAAATGCGAATAAATATTATGGATATGATAATATGGGAAAACTACCTAGTATTATTTATAAAAATCAACCAGAATATTTAAGAAAAGAAAATCTTGATACTTCTAATAGATCTAGAATGATACATTTATTTGAAACCACTAGTCCCTATGATTTTATAAATAGTAAATATAAAACAGGTAATCCTACAAGCAGTGATTTAAGTATTATTTCTTATCTACTAATTGATTTAAATCTAAAACCTGGAGTGGTTAATGTACTTGTTGATTATGTGCTTAAAATAAATAATAATAAGCTTATTAAATCTTTTGTAGAAGTAATTGCTGCTCAGTGGAGTAAAAGTGGGATAGAAACTGTAGAAGCTGCTATGGAAATAGCCGAAAAAGAATATAAAAAGAAAAAGAATATCACTACTAAAACAACTAAGAAAGTTACTGAAACTCCTGATTGGTTTAATAAAGATATAAAAGAAGATAAGGCTAGTGAAGAAGAAATAAAAAAATTAGAAAGTCGTATGAAGAGAGGTTAGTTTATGCACAATGTACTTGAAAATTTAGAAATAGATGAATTAAATAAAATCGATTTAGATACAGAATATGAACAAGCCAAAAAAGATTCTAATTTTAAAGCAATTACTAAAAATTTAAAATTAAAAGATGATGTTTTAAAAAAATATACTTCTATATTAGAAGAATGTAGTGGTGAGTATGAACACTGTAAAAACTGTAAAGGATTACTTGATTGTTTAAACAAAGTAGAGGGATTTTGCTATTTACCAGTAAATTCAAATGGTAATTTAAGTTTTACTTATAAACCTTGTAAATATAAAGAGGCAATGGATAAAAAGAATAAACACTTAGATAACGTAAAGTTCTTTAATACACCAGAGTATGTTAAAGATGCATCATTAGATAGTATTTATAAAACTGATAAAAATAGATTTCAAGTTATAAATTATTTAATGGATTTTCTTGATGAATATGAAGATAAAAAACAAAGTAAAGGACTTTATCTACACGGTAATTTTGGATGTGGTAAAACATATTTAATAGCTGCTATATTTAATGAACTTGCTAAAAGTGGTAATAAAAGTAGTATTATATTTTGGCCAGAGTTTTTAAGACAAGCATTTTATGAGGATTTTAAAGAAAAGTTTGAATATGTAAAAAAAGTTCCACTACTTCTTATAGATGATATCGGCGCAGAAGGATTAACTGATTGGAATAGAGATGAAATACTTTGTCCATTACTTCAATATAGAATGGATAATAATTTAACCACATTTTTTACTTCTAACTTAAATATGAAAGAATTGGAAAGTCATTTATCTAATTCAAAGAGTGGAGTAGATGAAGTTAAAGCAAAAAGAATAATCTCTAGAATAGAGCAATTAACAACGGATTTAGAAATGATTAGTAAAAATTTAAGAAAATAATTGTATTTTCTTTTTTTTAATATATAATAATCAACCAGTTGGTGATGCATGTGAAACCCTTTGAAAAACAATATGAAAATGATTTAGAAGAAATAAAAAGACTAATAACAATAACCAAAGATAAAGAATTTTTACAGCAATTAAAAAAAGATAAAGAATATATTTTAAATTATCTTTATCCTAAACCAAAAAGTGATTCTAAAAAAATAGATTTTGATTTAGGTATTACAGAAACAAAAGAAGAAATTAGTGATTTTATTTTTTCTAATCAATTATACTTTTACCCATTAACTAATATATCTTTTATAAATAAAAATGATAAACAAATAGGAAAATTATTTAATAGTTTTATAAAGGAAGATATATTTGGGTTAAAGAATATTTATGAAGAAATAATTTTAAACAATGGATTAACATATACAGATAAAAGTGATAATTGGTGGGGTAGAAATGTTTTTATACCATCGATAAAAAGAAATTTTATGGAAATAAGAAAAAAGCAAAAAATTATATGAATACAATAGTAAAATACATGAATTAGGTCATGCTAAAACAAATATAGAAAGTTATAGATTACCTTATATTTATAAAAATAATTCATTTATGGAAAGTTATTCAATTTTTTTGGAATTAGTATTTGCTGATTATTTAAAAAATAATGGAAAAAAGAAACAAGGTTATGAATTAAAAAAATTAATATTTCAAAATATAAAAGATATTACAAAACAATTATATGAAGAGTTAGATGAATATAAGAATGATAGTGAAACTAAGAAAGCTTTAAAATATTTCTTTGAGATAAACTATAAAACTTTAAAAGGATATTATTTATCTTTATATTTTTACTATTTATATAAATCAAATTCTAAAGAATCTTTGAAAATTATAAATAGCTTTATTAAAGAAGTTAATTTACTTAGTGATAATGATATACTAAAAAAGTTTAATATAAATAAAAATTGTTTTACTAATGAAAATGTTTATAAGTTATACAAAGAGTTGAAAGAAGAAAAAATTAAGATAAAATCAAGAAAAGCAGAGTAATTCTGTTTTTCTATTGGAAAAAATTAAAATAAGTGATATAATTATAATGGTATATTATTAAAATAAGGGATTTGGAAAAGTGGTGATAACATGTATGATTTAGGTCAGTATTTTAAGTTTGATTTAAATAAATCAACTGCAAACAAAGAGTGTATTTTTAAAGGCGATAATTATAGAATAACTGTGCTTACTGAAAGGTTAATTCGTCTTGAATATAATGAAAACCAAATGTTTGAAGATTATCCTACAGAACTTATATGGTATAGAAATTTTCCAAAACCTGATTTTGTTGTAAAAGAAAGTAGTAAAATATTAAACATTACTACAAAATATTTTGAATTAACATATGTTAAAGAAAAAAAATTTGGTTCTAATAAATTAACTCCAACAAAGAACTTAAAAATATCGCTTCTTAATACAGATAAAGTGTGGTATTATGGCCATCCAGAAGTTAGAAATTATGAAACAAGTGCTTTTAATATAGAAGATACAAAAGAAAAAAGATTTAGAAAGAGTCTTTATTCGTTAGATGGTTTTGTTTCAATAGATGATTCTAAAACTTCGCTTATTCTAGAAAATGGTTCATTTAAAAAAAGAGATAATGCTGGAGTAGATATATACGTATTTTTATATGGTAAAGACTTTTATTACTGTTTAAATGATTATTTTATGTTAACAGGATATCCACCTTTAATACCACGTTATGCTTTAGGTAACTGGTGGGATAAAAAAGAATTTTATAATGAGTTTAGTATAGTTCACTTACTTAAAAAATTTGAAGAATATAATATACCTTTGTCTTTGTTTACTTTAAGTAAATGGCAAAGGGAAAATAACTTTGAGTTTAGTGAATTCTATAAAGATCCTGCATCTGTAATAAATTATTTAAAAACAAAGAATGTTAAATTTGGATTATCTATAGAAGATCCAAAAATGTTTAAACCAGGAACTAGAACTTTTGACAAATTAAAAGAGTATTTATATCCGGATAAAACTGGTAATATACCTTTAAATGTATTTGATTCTAAAACTGTTGATGCATTTTTAAAATTACTAATTCATCCTTTGACTAATATGGGTGTAGATTATTTATCTTTAAATTCTTTTGATAAGAGTGATTTAGAAAGACTTTCTATTTTAAAACACTATTTATATTATGATGGATTTAGATTTGAAAATAAAAGACCTCTTATTTCAGCTTATAATTATACAATTGCTTCGCATAGATATCCAATACTTTATGCTGGCAAATCTACTGTTAGCTGGGATACACTAAAGAAAATTCCTTCATTTAATGCGTCTGCTACCAATATGGGGATAAGTTATTGGAGTCATGATGTAGGAGGTACAAGTGGTGGAGTAGAAGATCCAGAATTATTTATAAGGTCTATTCAATTAGGTGTATTTAGTCCAATAATGAGATTAGGTTCAGATGATGGAAAATATTATAAGAGAGAACCTTGGAAATGGGGATTAAAACCTAGAAAAATAACTATAGATTTCTTAACTTTAAGACATAAATTAATTCCTTATTTATATACAGAAGCATATAAATATTTTAAATATGGTAAGCCTTTAATAGAACCTATTTATTATAAATATCCTAATATGTATGATGATGAATTATATAAAGATCAATATTATTTTGGATCTACATTTTTAGTTAGTCCAATTACAACAAAAAAAGATTATTTAATGAATAGAGTTATTCAAAAATTTTATATCCCAGAAGGCACTTGGTATGGTTTCTTTACCGGAAAACAATTTAAAGGAAATAAAAAATATGTATCATTTTATAGGGATCATGAATATCCTGTGTTTGTAAAAGCAGGTGCTATTATTCCTATGACTTTAAAAGGTACTAATGATACAAGTTCTCCATCTAAAAATGAATTACAAATATTTCCTGGTGCTAGTAATACATATAGTATTTATGAGGATGATGGTGAATCTAATGCTTATTTAAGAGGTGCTTATTTAATTACTAATGTTGAATTTATATATGAAAAAGATAATTATAAATTAACAATTCTTCCAGTAGAAGGTAAAGTAGGAGTAGCTCCTTCAAAAAGATCTTATAAAATAAGATTTAAAAATACTAAGCTTACATCTAAAGTAACAAGTTATGTTGCTAGTACTCAAATAAATAATAATTGCTACAAAGATGAATCAGACTTAATTGTTGAAGTAGATGATATTCCATCTAATGAACAATTAACAATTATTTGTAGTGGTAAAGATATAGAAATAGAAGCCCTCAGAATACTTAGTGATGATATTATATCCATAATAAGTGATTTACCAATTAAAACATCACTAAAACAAAAAATAGATAATATAATGTTTTCTAATGAGTTAGATTTGCCAAAAAAGAGAATTGCTATTAAAAAGTTAGCTCATGAAAAAGAATATTTAGAAAAAAAATATATAACTTTATTATTAAAATTACTTGAATATATTAACGAAGTGTAATATAATACTAGTAATTGATTAAAAAAGCGGAGAAGAAGAGTAGTAATAATTGATTTATTTTAAAGAGAGTTAGTGGTTGGTGTAAACTAATAAATAAACATTATGAACTTGCTTTGGAGTTTTATCGTTAACTGCGTTAAAGTTTTAAGGTGTATTTATACACGAATTAAGGTGGTACCACGTAAATCACGTCCTTATACTAGGATGTGATTTTTTTAGGAGGATTTTATGAAAGAATTAATTTTATATTTATTAACGTTTATCTTAGCTTATCTATTCTATGTAGTGTTTGTATTATGTAGAAAAAATGTGTTAAAGAAAATTTCAGATGGAAAAGAGATGACTTATTTAAAAATAAAATATGGTATAAAAGTAAATGATTCTAATTTAAAGAACATAGCTAATCTTATATTTTTAGTTAATTCATTTATTTTAGCTACTACAGTTTATGTAGTGTGTTTATTCGAAAGTTTAATTTTAGAAATAGTAGTAGGTGTTATTACATTAATATTATTAATACTTGTTTTTTATCACTTACTAGGAACTTATTTACAAAAGAAGCAGGGAGGTAAATAGAATGTATAATTTTAGTGAAATAGAAAAGAAATGGCAAAAATATTGGGAAGAACATGAGACGTTTAAAACAGATGTATATGACTTTAGTAAACCTAAGTTTTATGCTCTTGATATGTTTCCATACCCATCAGGAGTAGGTCTTCATGCTGGACATCCAGAAGGATATACTGCTACTGATATAGTATCACGTATGAAAAAGATGCAAGGGTATAATGTGCTTCATCCAATGGGATTTGACTCATTTGGATTACCTGCAGAACAATTTGCTATAAATACAGGTAATCATCCAGATGGATTTACTAAACAAAATATAGAAAAATTTAAAACTCAATTAAAAATGTTAGGATTTGGTTATGACTGGGATAAAGAATTATCTACATCAGATCCAAAATTTTACAAATGGACTCAATGGATATTTAGAGAGTTATTTAAAGATGGGTATGCTAAATGCATAGATATGCCTGTTAACTGGTGTGAAGAATTAGGTACAGTACTAGCTAATGATGAAGTAATAGATGGAAAAAGTGAAAGAGGTGGATATCCAGTAGTTCGTAAGAATATGAAACAATGGGTAATAGATATTCCTGCTTTTGCTGAAACATTACTTAATGGATTAGAAGAAATAGATTGGCCAGAATCTACTAAAGAAATGCAAAGAAATTGGATTGGTAAATCTACAGGAGTAGAAGTAGATTTCGAAATAGTAGATGGTGGTAAATTTTCTATCTATACAACTTGTGTAGAAACTATATATGGTATTACATTTATGGTACTTGCGCCTGAAAATAAATTAGTAGATGAACTTAAACCTAGAATTAAAAACTGGGAAGAAGTAGAAAATTATAGAAAAGAAACTGCTAAGAAATCTGATTTTGATAGAACAGAATTAAATAAAACTAAAACAGGAGTTAAATTAGAAGGTGTAACTTGTATAAATCCAGTTAATGGTAAAGAAGTTGCTATATTCTTAGGAGACTTTGTACTTGCTAGTTATGGTACAGGAGCTGTAATGGCAGTTCCAAGTCATGATCAAAGAGATTTTGAGTATGCAGTTGCTTATAATATTCCAATGATTCAAGTAATTAGTGGAAGAGAGACAACAGAATGTGCATTTGAAAAACAAGATTACTTAGGTAAGGGTTGTACACTTATAAACAGTGAAGAGTTCAATGGGTTAACAGTTGAAGAAGCAAAAGAAGCAATAACTGAAAAATTAGTTAATATGGGTGTAGGACGTAAAAAAGTAAATTATAGATTAAGAGAATGGATATTTGCTAGACAAAGATATTGGGGAGAACCTATTCCAGTAATTCATTTAGAAGATGGTAGAGATATCGTATTAGAAGATGAAGAATTACCTTTAATATTACCTGAATTAGAAGATTATAAAGGTAAGAATGGTAAAGCACCTTTAGAAAATGCAGAAGAATGGGTAAATGTAGAAATAGATGGTGTTAAAGGAAAAAGAGAAACTAGTACTATGCCAGGTAGTGCAGGATCTAGTTGGTATTTCTTAAGATATATAGATCCACATAACGATAAAGAATTAGCTGATAAAAAACTTTTAGAACACTGGTTACCAGTAGATTTATATGTAGGTGGACCAGAACATGCTGTTGGCCACTTATTATATTCTAGAATGTGGAATAATTATTTATATGATAAAGGAATAGTTCCAGTAAAAGAACCATTTAAAAAATTAGTACACCAAGGTATGATTCTAGGATCTAATGGCATAAAAATGGGTAAAAGATTCCCTGAGTTTGTAGTAAATCCTAGCGATATAGTAAGAGATTATGGTGCTGATACACTTAGACTTTATGAAATGTTTATGGGACCTTTAGAAGCAGATAAACCATGGAATGATTCAGCCGTTGAAGCATCTAAAAAATTCTTGGATAGAGTTTGGAGATTATTTGTAGAAGAAGATAAAATAAAAGATGAAGAAAATAAAAATCTTGAAAAGATATATCACCAAACAGTTAAGAAGGTTACTAATGATTATGAAACATTAAACTTTAATACAGCTATAAGTCAAATGATGATATTTATAAATGCTGTATATAAAGAAGATGTATTCCCAGTGGAATATGCTATTGGATTAGTAAAACTTTTAAATCCAATAGCCCCACATATTACAGAAGAAATATGGCAACAAGTATTTAAAAATAATGAATCAATTGCTAATGAAACATGGCCAGTTTATGATGAAAGTAAAATAGTCGATGAAACATTCACTTTAATAGTTCAAGTAAATGGTAAAGTAAGAGGTAAAATAGAAATTGATTCAAATACTAGTGAAGAAGAAATGAAAACTAGTGCTCTTAATATAGAAAACGTTAAAACATTTACTGAAGGAAAAGAGATTGTTAAAATAATTGTTATTCCTAAAAAATTAGTAAATATAGTAATTAAGTAGAACTAATTAAAATTTAGTTCTACTTTTTTGTGAAAAATTGATGAAAATTGATAAAAAATCAATTCTTTTTTGAAATAAAAAAGGAAATTTAAAAGTTACGTAGAATGATATATATGAGGAGGTGATAATATCACAGAAGAAAAAAAGATAATACCGTTAAAATTCGATCTCATGTTTAAAAAAGTATTTGGAGATTCTAAAGATCAAATGCCACTAAAAAAATTATTAGAATGTGTTTTAGGAATAAAACCTAAAGAAATAACCATACTAAATCCAGAGATAATTGGAGATACTTATTATAACAAAAGAACAACAGTAGATTTAATAGTAGAAATAGAAGATGGAACAAAGATAATAATAGAAATGAATACGAATGTAAATAAATATTTGATAGATAGAAATAAATTTTATATGTTTAAAGTAAGTAGTAAAGATATAAAAAAAGGAATGAAATATAATGAATTAAAAAAACACAATATAAAGTAATCTCCTTTGGTATCAAAAACAAAAAAGTCTTCATTTTAAAGACTTATTCTAATTTTTAACTAGTTTAATCACTAACTTATTTCTCTTTATATTTTTTATATTTATATCAATTTTGTTAATAATATTAACAGACAATTAATTTGTTTTATACTAGAAAACTGATTGTTATATAAAAAAATGATTTTTG
>CALVVM010000076.1 GCA_944363855.1 uncultured Bacilli bacterium | reverse complement strand
TCTCAAGTACAAATTATTGGTCAAGTGAAACAACATATCCAGTGGATGTATATAACAATAATAGTTTACTATATCCAATAGTAGAAGAATATGTAAGTTACTTAAATACAAAATTAACAAATGCAACAGGAAGTTTATTAACATATAATCAAGTAAAAAACTTAGGTTGTGATGATTCTACATATAGTTGTTCATCAGCACCTGCATGGGTTTATTCAACAAATTACTGGACTGGTTCTGCTTACGGCACTTACAGCGTGTGGTATGTGATCTCGGATGGCTTCTTCAGCGTCGGCAGCTATGGCAGCGACATCGGCTCTGGGGTTCGCCCGGTTATAACTATCTCAACATCTGAGATCTAAGCCACGAAGTGGCGCAAGGTGCTATTTTCGGAGAAAATAGGCACCTAGGGTAGTCGATATATGAAATATAGCGGCCACCTAAAATGATTTTTGGTATTATTTTTATAAATAATATAGGGTAATGTTAAACGAACTACTGTGTTTTTGTTTAGTATTTGGTTCTGCTTTCGACACTAACAACGTGTGGAATGTGAACTCGAATGGCAACTTCAACAACAACAACTATGACAACGACAACAACTATGGTGTTCGCCCAACTTTCCTTGAAACTTAGGATTTCGTAATTGATATTTGAAATGAGAAGCCTTGGAAAACATACATTATCCTCTTAGTAATAAGAAATATATATTATAGATAGGAAGTAGAATTAGTAAGTTATCTGAAAATTATACTTCCTTATTACTATAATAAAGTAGTATGTTGTAGGTTGTATTATAAGAAATGGAGTTAATTTTATGTTAGAGAAGTATTATAAATACAAGGTACAATATAATGATTATATTATATTTTTAAAGTTTGGTAATTTTTATGAAGTATTTGATAAAGATTGTTTAATATTAAATAAAAAGTTTAATTATAAAATAAAAAGAATAAAAAATAATATTAAGGTAGGTTTTCCTATAAGTAAAATGGATGATATATTAAGATTATTAGATGGTGTGAATTATGTAATAATTGAAAAAGATAAAATAATTGAAGAAAAAGAATATAAGAATAATAAATATAATGAATATGATTTTGATATAAATAAAGTAATATTTAATTTTATTAGAATAGATAAAATATATAATAATTTATGTGGGAGAGTTAATAATAATTTAGAAAATATATTAGAAAGAATAGAAAGTATAGTATGAGTGATAAATTATTGATAATAACTAAGTTAAAGAAAACAATAGAATATATAGATAAGATATTGGATAATTACCCACATAAATATATTGAATTAAAGCGAATGTTAATAGACTCTTTATTTGATTTATTAGAGCTTGCTTATTTAGCTAACAATAATATAGATAGAAATAATAATAAAGGTAAATGTATAGTTAAATTAGAGATTGTAGATTATTATTTAAAATTAAGTTATAAAAAAACTGTAATAAGTAAGAAAAAGTTTGAAAGTATTTCTAATCATTTATTAGAAATTAAAAAGATGTTATTTAGTTGGAAAAATTATGAAGAGAGTAAATAATATTTATAATAGAATTACTGATATAAATACTATTATGCATATATATGATAATGAAGTAAAGAGAAATACTAAGAATAAAATAAAGGTTGAAGAGTTTGATAATTATTATTCTTTAAATATTAAAGAGATAAAAGAAGAACTGATGAGTGGTGATTATATTCCTGGTGAATATAATATTTTTTTTATAAGAGAACCTAAACTTAGGATAATAATGAGTCAAAGTATTAAAGATAAAATAATAAATCATTTAGTAGCTAGATACTTCTTAATAAATGTTTTTGAGAAGGGTTTAATAGAAAATAATATAACTACTAGAAAGAATAAAGGAACACATTATGGATTAAAGTTATTTAAAAAATATTTAAACATAATGAAAAATAAATATAATAATTTTTATATACTTAAGTTTGATATAAGTAAATATTTTTATAATATAGACCATGATATAGTAAAAGAAATATTAATAGATAAAATAAAAGATAAAAAAGTAATATGCTTAATAGATAAAATTATAGATAGTACAGATAAGGAATATATAAATAAAACTATAATTAAATTAAATAAAAATAATGAAGATATATGTTTATATAAAAAAGGTAAAGGTTTTCCTATAGGTAATATGACATCGCAATTTATAGGTATAATTTATTTAAATGAATTAGATCACTTTATAAAAGAAAAATTAAAAATAAAATATTATATTAGATATATGGATGATGGTGTATTGATACATGAAAATAAAGAATATTTGAAGTATTGTTTAAGTGAAATAGAAAGAATAGTAGATAAGTATAAATTAAGTTTAAATAAGAAAACAAGAATATATAAAATGAGTGAAGAAATTGAGTTTTTAGGATTTAGATTTATTATAAAAAATAATAAAATTATTATGAAGATAAAAAATAATACTAAGAAAAGATTTAAAAGAAGAGTAAATGAAAGAAATATTAGTAGTTATATAGGACATTTAAAACATGGTAATTGTAATAATTTAATATATAAAACTTTAAAGGAAAAAGAATTAGTTTAATATTTTTTAAAAGTATAGTATAATTATAATGGTGATTTAAATGAAGAAAGTTGTTGTACTAGGCGGTGGGACAGGAATGTCTAACTTACTTAGAGGATTAAAACAATATCCTTTGGATATAACTGCTATTGTTACTGTATGTGATGATGGTAAGAGTACTGGTATTTTAAGAGAAGAGTTTAATATACCTGCTGTTGGAGATATAAGAAGAGTTTTAGTTGCTTTATCAGAAACAGAACCTTTAGTAATGGATTTATTTAATTATAGATTTAATACTTCTAGTGATTTAGATGGTCATACTGTAGGTAATTTATTATTAACTGCGGCTAGTGAGATTAGGGGTAATTTATCTGACGGTATTGAAGCATTAAGTAAAGTTATGAATTTAAAAGGTAAAGTTGTTCCTTTAACAGAAGATAATGTAGTTTTAATGGCTGATATGGAAGATGGAAGTGTTATAGAAGGGGAGCACCACATAACAGAAACAAAAGCTAAGATAAAAAAAGTTTATTATAAAGAAGAAGCAGTTGCGACTAAAGAAGCTTTAGAAGCAATAAGAAATGCTGATTTAATTTTATTTAGTATGGGTAGTTTATTTACAAGTATAATACCTAACTTGTTAATAGAAGAAGTTGTAAAAGAAATAGAAAAAAGTAAAGCTAAAATCATGTATGTGTGTAATATGATGACTCAACCTGGAGAAACAGATGACTTCACTGTAACTGATCACGTTAATGCTTTAAATGGATATTTAGGCAAAAGAAATATTGATTTAGTTTTAGCTAACACAGGTAAAATAGATGAAGAAATGGCTAGATTTTATGAAACTCAAGAACAAAAAGATCCAGTAATTTTTGATGAAGAAAACTTTGAAAAATATGGAATAGATGTTATTGGTGATGATTTTACTTTTATAACTGATAATAATCTTTTAAGACATGATAATATAAAACTTGGATTTCATATATTTTATTACTTAATGAAGAAGTAGGTGATACTATGTCTTTTACTAGTATAGTAAAGAATGAACTTAGTAAATTAGAACTTGAAAAGATAGAAGCTATAACTATACTTTCTGCAATCTTAAAAAATAATGCAGTTATAGATAGTAATTGTATTAAAGTAACTACAGAAAACCCTAGTGTAGCTAGACATATCTTTAATATATTAAAAGATATATATAAAATAAGTCCTAAGATAACTGTTCGTAGGGGTTATAACTATAATAAAAATTATATATATATCTTAGAAATAAAAGAAAAGAAAGATTTAATTATAAAAGATTTAAGTTTAGATACTGATATACCTAATAGTTATATTTTAGATGATGATAATTTAACTAGGATATATTTAAGAGGTGTATTTATTGCATGTGGTAGTGTGAATGATCCTAAAAAATCTAGATATCATTTAGAGTTTATGGTAAATACAGAAGATTATGCGGAGTTTATAAAAGAAAAATTAAATACTTATTTCTTAAATAGTAAAGTTATAAAAAGAGATAATAGATTTATGATTTATATAAAAGAAGCTGAAAAAATAGGGGATTTTCTTAGAATGATAAATGCGATAAGTGCATTATTATACTTTGAAGATATAAGAATATATAGGGATCATAAAAATATGACTAATAGACTTAATAATTGTGAACAAGCTAATGTAGATAAGATAATAGAAACAGCAAATAATCAAGTAAAAGACATAGAACTTATTGAAAGTATAGGTGGTCTTGATTTGTTAGATGATAAAGTAAAGATTGCTGCTATATATAGAAAAAAATATAAAGAAGCATCTTTAGTTGAACTTAGTGAAATAATAACTATGGAAACAGGAGTACCTATTACTAAATCAGGGTTACATCATAGGTTTACAAAAATTAAGGATTTGGCTAGTAAAATAAGAAATAATAATTGATAAATTGAAAAATTTATCTTTTTTTGTGAAAAAATGATGAAAAATCAATTTTTTTCATGAAAAAAAAGGAAATAAGAAAGTTATGTAGAATGATATATATGAAGGGATGTAAGAAAATGATAATTGAAAAAGAAAAAAGATTAGTACCACTTAAGTTTGATTTAATGTTTAAAAA
>CALVVM010000075.1 GCA_944363855.1 uncultured Bacilli bacterium | reverse complement strand
TCTCAAGTACAAATTATTGGTCAAGTGAAACAACATATCCAGTGGATGTATATAACAATAATAGTTTACTATATCCAATAGTAGAAGAATATGTAAGTTACTTAAATACAAAATTAACAAATGCAACTGGTAGCTTGTTAACTTATAATCAAGCAAAAAACTTAGGTTGTGATAATTCTAGTTATAGTTGTTCATCAGCACCAAGTTGGGTATATTCAACAAGTTACTGGGCTAGTTCTGCTGGCGACACTAGCCGCGTGTGGATTGTGGCTTCGAGTGGCGGTTTCGGCATCGACCGCTGTGGCTACGGCAACTACTTTGGGGTTCGCCCGGTTATAACTATCTCAACAAGTGAGATACAATAAAAGATATTAACGAATTCTAGAAATTCTTTATCTCGGCTATTAACTTATGTTAATAGCTCCTTTTCAAAAATTAAATCGTTATTTTTAACGATTTTTTTGTGTATGAAACCATATTTCTTTTATACTTTTTATGTACTATAATATCTACTTGGAAGTGTTTATATGAGAAAATTATTAGATAGTACTGTTATAATGTGTGCTATTGTAAGTATTAACAAAAAAGAAATAGAAATAGATGCCTTGTTAGGTTATACAAAAAAGGTATCTACTTATTTAAGAAAACAAGGATATATTTTAAATGATATAAATAGAAATAGTATTTATTCTTTTTTTAGAATATTCCCACAAGTAGGAATATTAAAAGAAGAAAAAATTATAATAAAATCTATTACAGATAGAATGAAAAGATTCTTTTTTAGTAATATTGATGAAAAAATACTTAATAATATAAGAAATAATAATAAATATATATTACCTATAATGATAGAAGATAGAATTATAAATATTTCTTTTATAAGTGATGATGAATTATTAGAAAGTTTAAGAAATTCTTTTTATTATGACTCAGTAAAGAATAAAGCTTATTTAATTGATTTAGAAATAGTTAAAGAAAATTGCAAATATAAAAATGTTATTTATTTTTTAGAGAACTTTCTAAAAAGAGAAAATGCTTATAAAATAGAAAAAATAAATTATAAAGGATTAGATAAGTTATTTGAATTATCTTATTCAATAAAAAATAATGAGTTTGAAAGTATTGAAGAAAACTTTGGATTAAAAGGTGAATTAGAAAAAATATCTTCTATGTATGAAACTTTATTTTATTATTTACACATCTCAAACAACAACAAAGTAAATCTTGAATATACTGATAAAGTAAAAATATTAAGTAAATTGACTAAATGTTAAGAGTGTGTTAAAATAGGCCTACTTTGGGTGATATTATGGATAATATAAAAATAGTTAATATTAACGGTAATAAAGATTTAATAACTAAGGGTGTTTTATTTGATAATGAACACACTTGTTATCATGATTATCAAGATTTCAATGATATAATCATTGGATTTATGTTGGTTGCTGATAATTATGGTATATTTAATAATGATGAGTTTATAGGTTTAATAAGTATATTTCCACATTATTATAAAGATACAAGTAGATTAGAAATATCTATTAGTATAAAGAGTGAATATAGAAATAAAAAAATTGGTAAATGTTCTTTAAAAAATATAATAGATATATGTTTTAAAGAAGAAAAAAATAAAAGTATTCATTTGTCTATAAGAGAAGATAATATTAAATCTAGAAAAATGGCTGAAAGTTGTGGATTTAAATTATATAGAGGATATAGATGTGATGATACATTTACTGATTTAGATGGTAATATTATCCCACAAGTTCAATATTTATTAAAAAGAAAAGATTATTTAAAATAAGGTTTATTTTTATTAAAAAGTGTGTTATAATTTATACGTTAAAGCAAAGACGAAAGAGTAGTAGTAAGTCTAATTATTTTAAAGAGAGTTAGTGTTTGGTGGAAGCTAATAAATAAATTCTTATGAATTCACTTTCTAGTGTTATTAATAGTAAACGGGTAATGAGCGTTATATCATTTAAAGATAATATGTATTTAACTATTATGAAATAGGGTGGTACCGTGGTTAATTCACCCCTATGTTTATAATAGTTTTTTTGTTAGGAGGAATAAAATGCAAGAAAAAGTAGAAATGTTATGTAAAGAAATCGAAGAAAAAATAAGTAATATTACTAATTTAAAAGATTTAACTGATTTAAAAGCAGAATACATGGGTAAAAAAGGTATAATTACAGAATTACAAAGTGGTATTAAAGATGCTGTAGATAAAAAAGAATATGGTATGCAAGTTAATACTGTTAGAACTACTTTCAATGAAAAATATGAAAATAAGTTAAAAGAACTTCAAGAGGAAGAATTAAATAGAAAACTTGAAAGTGAAAAAATAGATGTAACTTTACCTAGTAAAAGAATTAGACAAGGTTCAAAACACCCAATGACTCGTATTCAAGAAGAATTAGAAGATTTATTCGTATCTATGGGATATGATGTTTATGATGGGCCTGAAATAGAAACAGATGAAAATTGTTTCCAAAAATTGAACCTACCAATAGGTCATCCAGCTAGAGATGCTCAAGATACTTTCTATTTAGAAAATGAATATGAAAACTATTTACTTAGAAGTCAAACTTCTACTGGTCAAGTAAGAGTAATGGAAGCTAATGTAGAAAAAGGACCAATAAGAGTAGTTTGTCCTGGTAAAGTGTATAGAAGAGATGATGATGCTACTCATTCACATCAATTTATGCAAATGGAAGGTCTTGTTATAGATGAAAATGTTTCTATGGCAGATTTAAAAGGAACACTTGAAACATTCTGTAAAAAATTATTAGGTGAAAAAACAGATGTTAGATTTAGACCAAGTTTCTTTCCATTTACTGAGCCTAGTGTTGAGGTGGATGCTACTTGTTTTAAATGTGGTGGTAAAGGATGCCCATTATGTAAACAAACAGGTTGGATAGAAGTATTAGGTGCTGGTATGGTTCATCCTGATGTACTTAAAATGAGTGGATATGATCCTGAAAAATATCAAGGCTTTGCTTTTGGTACAGGACTTGATAGATTTGCTATGTTTAGATTTGGTATAACAGATATCAGAACTATATATGGTAATGATGTTAGATTCTTAAATCAATTTACGAAAGGAGATGAACACAATGAAACTAAGTAGAAAATTTTTAAGTGATTATGTAGATATTCCAAGTGATGTAACAACAAAACAAATTGCTGAAGATATGACTAATGTAGGTAATGAATATGATTCATGTGAAAAATTAATACCTGCTACTAACTTAGTAATTGGTGAAGTAGTAGAGTGTGTTGATCATCCAGATAGTGACCACCTACATGTTTGTAAAGTAGATGTTGGTACTGAAGTATTAAATATCGTTTGTGGTGCTCCTAACTGTCGTAAAGGTTTAAAAGTTATAGTTGCTTTAACTGGTGCTGAACTTCCAGGTGGGGAAATTAAAAAAGGTATGATTCGTGGAGTTGAATCTAATGGTATGCTATGTTCTATGGCTGAACTTGGATTAGATTCTAAATTCTTAAGTGAAAAAGATTATGAAGGAATACATGAATTAGATAGTGATGCTAAAGTAGGAGAAGATCCAATTAAATATTTAGGTCTTGATGATGAAGTAATCGATTTTGAACTTACTTCAAATAGAGGAGATTTATTAAGTATACTAGGTATGGCTTATGAAATAGGTGCTATATACGGAAGTAAAGTTAAAGATATAGATTTAACTTATAATGCTTCAGGTAATATAGATTTTAATCTTAATATAGAAACTGATAATTGTAGTTTATTCTTAGCTAAACAAGTTAAAAATGTAACTATTAAAGAAAGTCCAGATTTTATTAAAAATAGACTTATTGCTAGTGGAATTAGGCCTATAAATAACGTAGTTGATATTTCTAACTATGTAATGCTTGAATTAGGTCAGCCATTACACTTTTATGATAATGATACATTAGGTAATACTATTGTAGTTAGAATGGCAAGTGATGGAGAAAAGTTAACTACATTAGATAATGAAGAAAGAATACTTTCTAAAGATGATATAGTAATAACTGATGGAACTAAAGCAGTAGGTCTTGCTGGAGTAATGGGTGGACTATCTACTGAAATAGAAGAAACTACTAAAAATATCTTAATTGAAGCTGCTATATTTAATAGTATCAAAATTAGAAAAACTGCTAAAAAAATACTTAGAAGTGAAGCTTCTAATAGATTTGAAAAAGGTATAGATCCTAAAAGAACTTATATGGCAATTGAAAGATGCTGTAACTTACTTAAAAAATATGCAGATGCTACTATTGTAGATGGAATGAAAGTAATAGATAATACAAATAATACCGATAAAGAAATAACAGTATCTTTAGAAAAAATAAATAAAGTATTAGGTACAAATATAGAAAAGAAAGAAGTAATAGATATATTTGAAAGATTAGGATTTACTGTTAAAGAAGAAAATAATGTATTTACTGTAATTGTTCCAACTAGAAGGTTAGATATTTCTATTAAAGAAGATTTAATTGAAGAAGTTGGTAGATATTATGGAATGGATAAAATACAAGGATCTAAATTAATACTACCTTTAAAAGAAGGTAAATTAGATAAAACAAGAAGACAAATAAAAAATAAAATGATTTCTATGGGATTAAATGAAGCTTTATCATATGCTTTAATTCCAGAAAGTGAAGTACATAAATATACTCTTGATGAATTCACTCATATCAATTTAGCTGATCCAATGAGTGAAGATAGAAAAACACTTCGTTATAGTTTACTTTATTCTTTAGAACAAATCTATAAGTTTAATAAAGCTCGTAATTTTAAAGATACTTGTGTTTTTGAAATAGGAAAAGGTTTCTTTAAAGAAAATTATGAATACAAAGAAGAATTAAAATTAGCTGGACTTATGACAGGTAAATATTATTTAAATATAAATAATACTAATGTAGATTTCTATATAGCAAAAGGTGTAGTTGAAGAATTATTAGATTTCTTAGGATATAATGGTAGATATAGTATATTACCAGGTAATGTTCCAAGTGAACTTCATCCAGGAGTATCTGCTTCTATAATCTTACAAGGTAAAGAAATAGGTATAATAGGTAAACTTCATCCATCAATTACAAAAGACAATGTATTTGTATTTGAAATTAATTTATCCAAACTTCTTAGTAATAGAACTTCTAATATTAAGTTTAAAGAAATACCAAAATTCTTAGGAATGGAAAAAGATGTTGCTTTTGTAGTTAATAAAAATATTACTAATAAAGAAATAGTAGATGTAATTAAAAAATCTGGTGGTAAACTCTTAACTAATATTGAAGTATTTGATGTATACACTGGGGAAAAAATAAATAGCGATGAAGTATCAATTGCTTATAATTTAAAATTTGAAGATATGAATAAAACACTTACTGAAGAAGAAGTAATGACAGTATTTAATAAAATTATAAGTGATGTAGAAAATAAATTAGGTGCTAGAGTAAGAAAAGGAGAATAATAATCTCCTTTGATGAAGTAAAGTAAATGTTGGAAATTTTTAAGAGAAAATACAAGTTAAGAAAATAGTTTAAATACTATTTTTTTATTTATCTTAATATAATTAAATGGTGATACTATGTTCTTTAAAGATATTCATATTAGAATTAAAATAATAATACTAGTAACTATTTTTTTATTTATAGTTATTATAGGTAAAGTATTTTATATACAAGTAATAGATTATAAAAAATTGAATAAATATGCGACTAGTTTATGGAGTCGTAATTTACCTTTGGCTGCTAATAGAGGAATAATATATGATACTAATGGAATAGAACTTGCTGGTAATATAACTACAACTTCACTTGTATTAATACCTAATCAAATAATTGATAAAGAGAAAGTAGCTAAAGATTTAAGTGAGATATTAAATGTAGATTATGAAGAGATGTATAAACATGTATCTAAAAAAACATCAATAGAAAGAGTACATCCAGAAGGTAGGAATCTAAGTTATGAAATAGCTGATAAAATAAATAGTTTAGGTTATGATGGAGTATATCTTGTTAAAGAAGCAAAAAGATATTATCCTTATAATACATTACTTTCTCACAGTATTGGTTTTGTTGGAATAGATAATCAAGGATTAAGTGGACTTGAGCTTATTTATGATGATTATTTAACTGGTAGTGATGGTTCTATAAAATATTTTAGTGATGCTAAAGGAAATAGTCTTTCTATGTCACAAATATATGAACAACCAACAAGTGGAGTAAATATGACTTTAACAATCAATTATAAACTACAAGAGGCATTAGAAAGAGAACTTAATGTGGCAGTATCAGAATATAATCCAGATCAAGCTTTAGGTATAGCTATGAATCCAAATACAGGAGAAATACTTGCTATCGCATCACGTCCTACATTTAGTCCAAGTGATTATCAAAATTATACAGTAGAAGAAATAAATAGAAATCTTCCTATATGGATGACATACGAACCTGGTAGTACATTTAAAATAATAACTCTAGCTGCTTCTTTAGAAGAAAAAATAGTAGATTTAGAAAGTGATAATTTTTTTGATGGAGGAGCAGTTACAGTAGGCGGAGCTACATTACACTGCTGGAAACATGGAGGACATGGTAATCAAACTTATTTACAAGTAGTAGAGAACTCTTGTAACCCTGGATTTGTAAATTTAGGTCTTAAACTTGGTAAAGAAACATTATTTAATTATATAGATTTATTTGGATTTGGAGAAAAAACAGGAGTAGATTTAAATGGGGAATCAAGTGGTATACTTTTTAATGTAGATAAAATAGGTGATTTGGAACTTGCTACTACTGCATTTGGTCAAGGTGTAAGTGTAACTCCTATACAACAAATAACTGCTGTTAGTGCAGCTATAAATGGCGGAATACTATATAAACCATATATAGTTAAAAGTTTAAATGAACCAGAAACTAATAGTGTAATATTAGAAAATAATCCTACAGTAGTTAGAAAAGTAATAAGTGATGATACAAGTAGTAAGGTTAGATATGCTTTAGAAAGTGTAGTTGCACGTGGTACAGGACATAATGCATATATAGGTGGATATAGAGTAGGTGGTAAAACAGGTACTGCCCAAAAAGTAAAAGATGGTATTTATATGAGTGGTAATTATATAACAAGTTTTATAGGATTCTTACCTGCAGATAAACCAGAAATAGTTATATATATTGCTGTTGATAATGCAAAAGGAATAACACAATATGGAGGTACAGTTGCTGCTCCTATAGCTAAAAACTTTCTTTTAAGTGCTATAGATATTTTAGATATAGAAGAAAGAACTGATGAAATAGAAAGGGAATATTTATATACAGATAAACAATATGCTGAAGTACCTAATGTAGTAGGTATGAGTGTTAAAGAAGCAGTAAAATTATTAAAAAAATTTAAAGTAGAATATAGTGGTAGTGGGGAGACTGTTACTTATCAATCTCCAAGTGCTAATGAAAAAGTTTATGAAGGTGAAACTATAAGATTACTTCTTACTGAATAATTGACAAAATATATAAAAAACTTGTATACTAATATTTAGTAGGAGTAAGATATGAAAAATAAAACAAAAAAAATATACATAGTATTAACTTATACGGGAACAATTCTATCTAAAATAATAAGAGTTTATACAGGCGCTGAGTATTGTCATGTTTCTTTATCACTAGATAAAAGATTAAATAAAATGTATAGTTTTGGTAGACTTAATCCATATAATCCTTTTATGGGTGGATTTGTACACGAAGGAATAAATATAGGTACATTTAAAAGATTTAAAAAGACGAAAGCAGAAATATATGAAGTAGAAATAACTAGTGAACAATATAATAAAATCAGACAAGAAATAAAAAATATAAATAAAAATAGAAGAAAATATAAATTTAATAGAGCAGGTTTGTTTTTATCAGCAATAAATTATAGATATACAAAGGTTAATAGATTTTATTGTGCTGAATTTGTAAAACATTTAATAGATATAGCTGACATAGATATGAATTTACCAAGTACAGTAAAACCTATAGATTTTAAAAAATATAATAATTTAGATTTATTATATAAAGGTAACTTAAGAAATTATAATTGATATTATAATTTTTTTATTGTACAGTATTAAAAAATATTATATAATAAATATGGTGATAATATGAATAATAAAGTTGTAATAATTGGTTGTGGTAATGTAGGTATGAGTTATGCTTATGCATTATTTAATCAAAGAACATATGTAAATGAACTTGTACTTATAGATGTAAATACAAAAAAAGTAGAAGGAGAAGTAATGGATTTAAATCATTGTCTTGCTTATAGTCCTTCTAAAATAAATATAAAATTAGGAGATTATAGTGATTGTAAGGATGCTAAAATAGTTGTAATTGCTGCAGGAGCAAATCAAAATCCTGGAGAAACTAGAATGGATTTAATAAATAAAAATAGTAAAATATTTAAAGGTATAGTAGAAGGTGTTATGAATAGTGGATTTGATGGAATATTTTTAGTTGCTACTAATCCTTTAGATGTAATGACTTATTTAACTTATAAATATTCTGGACTTCCTCACAATAAAGTTCTAGGTACAGGAACTACTTTAGATACAGCTAGATTAAAATATTTAATAAGTGAGAAAGTAGGAGTAAGTCCAAAAGATATTCATGCTTATGTAATGGGTGAACATGGTGATTCTGAGTTTGTACCTTGGAGTAATGCTAATATAGCTTTAAAACATATAAATTATTATTTAACAGAAGAAGAAAAATATAAAATAGAAAATGATGTAAGAAATTCAGCATATGAAATAATAAATAGAAAAGGTGCTACATATTATGGTATTGGTATGTGCTTAGTTAGAATTACAAATGCAATACTTGGAGATGAAAATGTAATACTATCTGTTTCAGCATACGATAAAGAACATGATATTTATATATCAACTCCTGCTATAGTAAATAATAGTGGAGTTAAAGAAAAAATATTTGTTCCATTTAATCAGGAAGAAACAGAAAAAATAAAAACTTCAATAAATGTAATAAAAGAAGCAATAAATAAGATATAATTTTATGCATATATGTAAAATGTGCATAATTTTTTTGTCAAAAATTGAAATATTGTTGCTTTTTTGAAAATTAAGTGATATACTATACTTGTAAATAAGAAAGGAAGGTATGTGAGAAAATGAAAAAATGTTTAGGTTTATTTACACTAGCATTTGCTTTACTATTTGCCATCACAGTTAAAGTAAGTGCAGCTGAAGTTAGTGTTGCAGATGAAGCAACATTAGAAACATGTGTTGCTACAGCAGAAAATGTTTGTAAATTATCTGCTGATGTTGAATTAACACATTCACTTGAAGTAGGTGAAGAAGTAACTATTGACTTAAATGGTTTTGACATAGTTGCTAAAGACGGTATGACAGATGATTCTTTAATCATTGTTCTTCATGGTGGAACATTAACTATTAAAGGAGAAGGTAGTGTAACTGCTACAAATACAAATGCATCTGCTCGTGTTGCTGTAAAAATGACAAAAGCAGGCAATACAGAAACATTTATTAATGCAAATCCTGCAACATTAGTATTAGAATCAGGAACATTAGAAGGAACTAGTTTTGGTATTTCAGGAAACGGAAACCCAGATCGTGTAAACACTAATGTAACTATTAATGGTGGTGTTGTAAAAGGTGGTGGTACTGGTGTTTATCATCCACAAGTAGGAACTATAACTGTAAATGCTGGTGAAGTTACTGGTAAAACTGGTATAGAAATGAGAGCTGGTAAATTAACAGTTAAAGGAGGAACAATTGTAGGTACTGCTGTTCCAACTGTAACAAATGAAAATGGTAACGGAACTACTACTACAGGTGCTGGTATTGCTATAGTACAACACACTACTGAAAAAGAATTATCTACTGTTGTTGAAGGTGGTACAGTTAAAGGTTATACAGCTTTATACCACAACAATACAGAAAATAACAGTGATGAAGCTGCTGCTAAAGTTTCTTTAAAAGTAACTGGTGGTACTTTTGAAGCTACAAATGAAGGAAAAAATGCAATCTATAGTGATGCTAAAGAAAACTTCATTACTGGTGGAGAATTCAAAGGTGCAGTTGATGAAAAATTCGTTTCAGAAGATTTAGAAACAAAAGTAATTGATGGTGTTACTTATATTGGTGAATCAATTCCAGAAAATCCAGAAACAGGAGATAATGTAGTTACATACATCTTAATTGGATTAATGAGTTTAGTAGCTTTTGGATATGCTTCAAATAAATTAAGAAAAAATGCTTAATAATTAAAAAGTAGAGAAATCTACTTTTTTTCTTGTCCTAATTTAATAAAGTAAGAATAAAATTAAATAGAGGGATTTTATGATTATATTGACTAAAGTAGTACTCGTTATGATGATTAGTTTAATTTTGTCTATAATTACAGGAGTAGTTTTAATTCCTTTATTAAAACGATTAAAAGTAGGGCAAAGACTAAGCGAATATTTAGAAGAAAAACATAGAAGTAAACAAGGAACTCCAACAATGGGAGGATTAATATTTATAATACCTACAGTACTTGTTATGGTTATGATGTATTTATTTGGTAAGATAAAATTTAATACAACAATACTTATAGTTATATTTACTTTTTTAAGCTATTCAATTATTGGATTTATAGACGATTATTTAATAATAAAAAGAAAAAATAACAATGGATTAAGTGAAAGTTGTAAGTTTATATTGCAAGTAATAATCGCAATAATCTTCTTTTATTTATTTATGAAAAGTGGTAATGAGCCTTTACTTTGGATACATACTTTAGGTATAAAACTTGATATTGGTTTTCTATATGGACTTGTAATTTTACTTGTACTGGTATCTAGTAGTAATGCAGTAAATATTACTGATGGTTTAGATGGACTTGCAGGTAGTTTATCTTTAATAGCTTTTTTAACTTTTGGTATAATTAGTTATAATACTGGATGGTTAGAAGGTTATGAAGAAGTTTCGTTATTTTGTTTTTCAATATGTGGTTCTTTAATAGGATTTTTACTATTTAATTTAAATCCAGCAAAAGTATTTATGGGAGATACAGGTAGTCTTGCTTTGGGTGCTACTATGGGTAGTATTGCTATTTTAACTAGACATGAAATATTATTAATTTTTATAGGAATAGTATTTGTTATAGAAACGCTTACTTGTATAATTCAAAGAGTATATTATAAATTTACTAAGAAAAGATTATTTTTAATGACACCTATACATCATTCATTTGAAAAGAAAGGTTATAGTGAAAGAGATATTGTCAAATTATTTTGTTTAGTTGGAATACTTGCTAGTATGATATCTATTATATTTGGAGTTATATTGTAAAAATAAAAAAATAAAATTATATAGGTGATATAATGAAGAATAAAAGATTAGAACTAACTTTATTTATAAGTGTTATTATAATATCTTTATTTGGAGTTATTATGATTTATTCTTCATCTTATATATGGGCAGAGTATAAATATAATGATCCATATAAATATTTAAAGAATCAAGGTTTATTTTTTATTATAGGAATAGTTTTAATGATTATAGTAAGTAAAATAGATTATAAAAAATATTTTAAGTATTCAAATAAAATATTGTTGATATGTGTTACTTTATTGATACTTGTACTTATTCCTGGAATAGGTACAGTAAGAAATGGTTCTAGAAGTTGGTTTGGTATAGGTTCGTTTGGTATACAACCTAGTGAGTTTGCTAAACTAGGGTTAATTATTTTTACTAGTAAATATCTATCCAATAATCCTAATTCGATGAATAATTTTAAGAAGGGTGTACTTCCTATACTTTTAATTACTATAGGTATATTTGGAATAATTATGTTACAACCTGACTTCGGTACAGGTACTATACTTGTTATAACTATAGTAGGATTATTATTTGTTGCTGGATTAAATATAAAAATATTTTTAAAGTTTGGTGTAGTTGCACTTATAGGTGTAGTAGCTCTAATACTAATCGCTCCTTATCGTTTAAAAAGAATATTATCCTTTTTAGATCCTTGGAGTGATCCTTTAGGTAGTGGTTTTCAAATTATTCAAAGTTTATATAGTATAGGTCCAGGAGGATTATTTGGACTTGGCTTTGGGAATTCAATACAGAAGCATTTCTATTTACCGGAACCGCAAACAGACTTTATATTTTCTATAATTTCAGAAGAGTTTGGTTTTATGGGAATACTAATAATATCCATTTTATTTATAATAATATTTTATAACTGTTTAAAAATAAGTATGAAGTGTAATGACTTGTTTGGTAAATATTTATCGTTTGGTATTACTTTTGGTCTTATATTTCAAACTATACTTAATTTAAGTGTAGTAGTAGGGTTAATTCCAGTAACGGGAGTAACCTTACCATTTCTTAGCTATGGTGGATCTAGTTTACTTATAACAATGATAAGTATAGGGATAATTTTAAATATATCTAGATATGAAAATTGAGTGTAAAGTAATGTATAGTCTATTGTAATTTTATTATAAATATGTTATATATTTATAGAGGTTATGTTATGAGAATAGGATTAGATATAGATGATACAATATGTAATACTTTTGATTTAGTATTACCTTATATATGTGAACACTTTAACTTAGATTATGAAGAGTATAAAAAGAAAAGAATAAGTTATAAAGATTTTAATTTTGAAGGATTTCAAGAATATGCTTTTAAAAATTATAAGAATATTATTCCTAATTAGCCATTAAAAAAAGGTGTAATAAAGTATATTAAAAAGTTAAGGAGAAGAGGTCATCAAATAATATTTATTACAGGTAGAGATAATACTGAGTTTGAAGATCTATATACCCTTACTTATAATTACTTAATAAAAAATAAAGTGCCTTTTGATAAATTATTAGTTAATCAGTTAGATAAAGGTGCTGCTTGCAAGAAAGAAAATATTGATATATATTTTGATGATGAACCAAGAAATTATAAGAGTGTAGAGTCTAGTGGAATAGATGTATATTTATTCACTAAATATGCTAATGAACTTTTGGAAGATTATAAAAGAGTAAATAGTATTAAAGAAATATATAAAATTATAAAAAATAAAGAAAAAAATAAAGTTTAACTTTATTTTTTTTCTCTTTTAATTAGTTTAGCATGTAATACTACTTTATCATAATCATCATAACATGTAGATAGAGTAAGTATTTTATCTTCACTAGATACAGAAGTATTAAAATTATAAGCACTTCTTCCAATTAACATTTCACCAAAGTTTATAAACTCTTGATCATTTACAAAACTAACTTGTATATAATCGTTTGTAGTAGGTATTCTATAAACACTAAATACTTGCCATAATGTATTTTCTGTTTCAGTAGAAAGTTTTATAACATGGTTATTAGTATTATTTAACCATCCATTTTTAAGTATTTTTCTAAGTGAACCAAACATTGTATTGTTTTTTCTACTATGGCCATAAATAATAGTATTTTTATCAAAATCAGATTTATTATTTCTATAATCCATAAATACCCACCCAGCACTATTAGTAGTTTTATCAAAACTATGTGTTAGATAATATTCATTATTTGTTGTTTGAACATATGGATAATTTATATTTGTTCCGTTAACTTGTATCCATCCAGATACATCACTATTTTTTTCTTTTAGTTCAGTAAAGTCTACATCTATTAAGTTCATTTCGATATATGTCCAATATGGACTGGTTTTAGGTATTTCCTTTTCTTCTTCTGGTGTTTCTATAATTTCTGTTTCTTCTGTAGTTTCAGTTTCTATTACTTCTGTTTCTTCTTGTATTTTTATAATTTCTTTTTCTGAACTGCTAGAATCTTTTATCCATTCTATTATTTTAGTAGAACTAATAATAAGAATTGATAAAAATATAAGTATAAACCCAAGAAGGGTAACATTATTCCATCTAACTCTTCTTTTTTTCTTTCTCTTTTTAGGAATTCCTTTTTTTATATCTTTTTCATATGATTTAATTATTTGATTTAATTCTTTATCATTTAATATTTTAATTTTATTATCTTCAAAACTGTTATTTAATTCTTCTTTTTTTATAATTGTTTCTAATTCAGTTTTACTAGTAGTTTTATCAATATTTTGTTTATTATGACTTTTCTTACTTTTCTTTGCATCAAGTGTATTTTTTTGTTTAACTATAATTTTTGACGAAACATTATCTTTTTCTTTTTTGATGTCAATAGAAGTATTAACTTTTTTTACTGTGCTTTGAGTGTTCTTGTTTTTAGAAACATTATCTACCTTGTTTTTGTTTTGAGTGTTCTCTTTTTTATCTTTTTTAACACTCCCAGTTTTTTTCTTAGAATTATTTGTATTTTTTTTCTTATTATTAACTTCTTTTTGATATTCTTTATAACTAACTGTTTTCATTTCAATCACTCTCTAATCTATATTATAACAAACTTCCTAAAAAAATTGTAGAATTTATTTCAATATTTAATGTTAATTTTATTAAAATTACATGATATAATGTATTTAGGATAGGTGAGTTATGTGAAAATAGTTATAAAAAGATTTATTGCTTATGCGATAGATATATTAATTGTATCAATGATTTCTTCTTTAATAACTTCAAATACATTAATAAATAAAGATTTTAAGAAATATATGGATACATATGAAAAGTATGAAGAAATTGTTGATAAATATGAAGATGATAAGGAAGCTTTACAGGAAACTTTAGAATATGAAGCAATAACAGATGATGAATATGATGTTAAGTTAGAAAAGTTAAATGATAGTTTTAATGAAGATAATGTAAGTTACAATTATAAACTTATTAAACTTTCTATAGTTTCTACAATAGTTAGTATGTTAGTTATTTTACTTTATTTTGTAGTTATACAGTATTATTTTAATGGTCAAACTGTAGGGAAAAAAATAATGAAATTAAGAGTAGTTAGTAATAGTTCTAAAAAATTAAATATATTAAATTATTTATTTAGAAGTTTAATATTAAATAGTGTTTTAATAAATACATTAAGTATAATAATGGTAATTGTTCTATCTAAAAATGATTATTTAATTTATAATGAGATTATATATGTAGTTAATTACATAATGGAGATGGCTATAATATTTATGATGGGATTTACTAAAGATAATAGAGGTTTACAAGATTATGTAGCTAATACCAAAGTAATCTATGAAGGAGAAAGAGTATGAAGTGTAATAGATGTGGTAAAGAAATAGAAGAAACAGAAATATTTTGTAAGGATTGCAAAAAATATTTAAAAGAGTTTTCTTCTAAAAGTGATGTAGAAGTTTTAGAAGAATTGATAGAAAATCAAAAAAACTTAACTGATTTAGAAAATACTAAGGAATTAATTAATTTAGATAAATTAGTAGAAGAAGAGTTAAAAAAAGAAGAAACCGTAGAAGATAAAACTATCGTTTTTGAAACAAATAAAGAAAAGATAGAAAAAATAAAAGAGACAAGAGAAGAGTTAAATAAAGAAGTAATAGAAGATCCTAAAAAAGAAAAGAATAATAAGAAGAAATTAATAATAATTGTAAGCATTGTTTCTATTGTTTTAATTGGGTTAATTATTTTATTAGTAATTTTTTCAAGTAAAGATAAACCAGAAGAAAATAAAGAAATAATAATTGACTATGAAAAGGCTATAAATGCTTATGGAGATAATGTTACACAAATAACACATGATTATATTACAAAAAATGAAGATACTCCAACTTGGCAATACATACTTGAAAATATAGATTATGATAGATATGAAGTAGAGTGTTCTATTCATAATGTTTATAAAGATGGTAGTGTTTATTTATCTGGATGTAAGGTGAACAATAAAAAAACTAAATATACATATGGAACTCTAAAAGAAGAAATAAAAGAAGGAAAAAAAGTTAATGTATATAAATTAAATTATAGTGGATTTATAGTTTATACAGGTATAGATGAAACATCTTCAATACTTGCTGGAACAATTACTTGTAAGACTGAAGAATGTACTTATATTAATGCATATGACAACTATGTGTTAATAGAAGAAGAAAATGAATATTATTTATATGATTATACAAACGATTCATTAAACTTCGGACCTTTTAAATTAAATAGTGAATATAATGTATTAGTTCATAATAATATTTTATATGGAATTATTTATAATGAAGAAAATACAAATAATATATATAATGTACAAACAGGAAAAATATTAAAGAATATAAAAGGATTTTTATTACCAGGAGAAATGGATTTTGATCCAACAATTATGTACAAATATAATTATGCTATATTGGTTAATGGTGAAAAACATGAATTTGTTAATTTAAAAACTGGTAATATAAGTTATACAATAAAAGAAAGCATCTTGTCTTTTATAGAAAAAAATAAAATAGTTTATATAACTACTTTAACTTCTAATAATAAATATAAAATATATAATAGTAATGGTAAAGCACTATTTGATGGAAAAGAATATGTAAACTTTATTATAGGTGAAAATAGTTTCTTGGTTTCTACAGAAAATAATTTTAAAGTTTATGATAAAAATTTAAATATCGAAGTAAATAGTAAAACATACGACAAAGTACTAGGTATATATCAAGATTTTGTTGTTGCTTTAAAAGATACTAACTTGATTTTACTAAATACAGATGATAAAGAATATGTGACTTTTGAAAATGTATGGGATGATGCTACTAATGTATTCCACTACAATCTGACTAGAAAAGTTGATAATAAAATAAGTGTAATAATAGAAAATAAAAAAGTACCAAGCGGTACTATAGGAAACTCTATTGAATATTACTATGACATTAAAACTAAGAGAAGTGGTTTTATAGAAAAAAGTAGTTTAGATTAATTATAAATAAAAGTTATCTACTTCAGGTGTAAATTTATTTTGATTATCATGTATATAAAATATACTTTTATAAGTATCAATTAAATTATTATCATTAGTATAATTTAATATATCAGATAAGGATAATACTCCAATAGTATTATCTTTTTCTTTTACAAGTAATCTTTTAACTTTATATTTACCCATAAGTTTTAAAGCAGTTTCTATATCATCATTAACCTCTATACAAACTATATTATTACTTATATAAGATTTCACACTATCATTTATACTTTTTAATGTAGGTATAGATAAACATATATCTCTATCAGTAATCACACCTACATATTCATTATCTCTTTTAATAGGAATAAAACCTATATTATTCTTTTTCATTAAACTAGATACATCTTTAATAGAACTATCTATATTACTAAAAATAATTTTTTTACTCATAATATCTTTTATCATGTAATCACCACTTATATTATTGATAAAACAATATAATTTATACATATAATTTAATATGAGAATGAGATTAAAAAAATATAAAAATAAAAAAAATAAAATAGTTAATAGAATATTATTTGTAGCTATTTTACTAATAATAAGTATTATTTATGCATTTAAAATATTTAATGAAAAAGCACTCCCACAATTTATAAGTTATAGTGAAATAGAAACAAAAAAAATAGTATCTAATATTATAAGTAATACTATTACAGAAGAAATAACAAACAATATAAATATGGATGATCTATTTATAACTTTAAAAGATTCTAATGGAGATATACAAAGTATAGATTTTAATTCTAGTGAAGTAAATAAAATATTAGTTAAATCTTCTAAATCCGTGGAGCAAAATCTAAGATATTTAGAAACAGGAAATGTAAATAAATTAAATCTTAGTAATTATGATTATGAAAAATTTAAAAATGGGATTATATATGAATTACCAAGTGGGATTATTTTTAACAATACTTTATTAAATAATATATTACCAAAAATACCTATAAAGATGAGTTTAATTGGTAATGTACTAGCTAAACTTACAACAAGTGTTGATTCGTATGGAATAAATAATGCTTTAATAAAAGTAAATATAAATATAGAAGCAGAAGTTAAAATACTTATGCCTTTTGTTTCTTCAAATACTAAATTAAACATAGATGTACCAATACTCATGAAAATGATGGAAGGTAATGTACCAAGTTATTATTTTGGTGGATATTTAGATACTATAGTTAGTGAATAGTTATTTTATTATTTAAAAAATTATGATATAATCTTTTTGGTGATTTTTATGAATAACTTAATATTAATTAAATATGGTGAATTAACTACAAAGAAAGCAAATAGAAATACATTTACTAAGTTGCTTGCTAATAATGTTAAAAGTATATTAGAAGGAGAAAATATTAATATAAGATTTGATAGAGTTAGAATGTATATTGAATGTGATAATGCTGATGTTATTGTTAAAAAATTACAAAAAGTATTTGGTATACATAGTATAGTTATTTGTCATAAAGTAAATACTAATGTTGAAGATATAAAAGCTAAAGTATTAGAATTGTTAAATAAAGAAAGTTTTAAAACTTTTAAAATAAATACTAAGAGAGCTGATAAATCTTTTGAAATACATAGTATGGAATTTAATAACATAATAGGTGGTTATGTATTAAGAAATATAGATTGTAAGGTAGATGTACATAATCCTGATATTGAAGTAACTATAGAAATAAGAGTAGAAGGAACATTTATTTATACTAACGAAATTAAAGGTATCGGTGGATATCCTGTAGGTGTTCAAGGTAAAGGAATGTTAATGCTTAGTGGAGGAATTGATTCTCCTGTAGCTGGATATTTATCACTAAAAAGAGGAGTAGATCTAGAATGTTTATATTTTGAATCACCACCTCATACAAGTATTCAAGCTAAAAATAAAGTAATTAAACTAGCTGGTATAATAAATGAATATTCTGGTAATATAAAAGTTAATGTAGTACCATTTACTAAATTACAAGAAGCTATATATAAGAATGTTCCTGATAGTTATGTTATAACTATTATGAGAAGAATGATGTATAGAATAGCTGAAAGATTAAGTTTAAAAAACAAGTGTAAAGTTATAATAAATGGAGAATCTATTGGTCAAGTAGCAAGTCAAACTTTAACAAGTATGAGTGTTATTAATAGTGTAACCAATTTTCCTGTAATTAGACCTGTTGCATGTATGGATAAAATAGAAATAATAGATATATCTAAAAAAATAAATACATATGAAACAAGTATATTACCTTATGAAGATTGTTGTACTATATTCCTACCAACTCATCCAGTAATAAATCCAGATTTAAATAAATGTATTTTATATGAATCTAATTTTGATTATGAAACTTTAATAGATGAGTGTATAGATAATATAGAAGTAATAACTAACTTAAAAGAAGAAGAAACAAACGAATATTTATAATAGAAAAAATTTCCAAAAAAAATTTGTATAAAAAAACCTTTTGTACACAAATTATAAATGTACAGGAGGTGAAAATAATGAATAAATCAACTAATAAAATGGTTGTACCTGGAGCTAAACAAGCAATCGATAAAATGAAATATGAAATCGCTAGTGAACTAGGAGTTAACTTAGGTCCTGATGCTACTTCAAGAGCTAATGGTTCAGTTGGAGGAGAAATCACTAAGAGATTAGTTCAAATGGGTGAACAACATTTAGGTGGAAACACTTATACAAAATAAGAAAATGGATAGCAAACTTAGTGCTATCTTTTTTTATATAATAGGAAAGTGCTTGGTAATTTCACAAAAATTTCCAACAAATTCTGTTTACAAACAAATGTTCTTTTGATATAATGTTTATACATTAAAACTAAAGGGAGTTTGGTATATGGAAAAAATAATGAAAGGATATGTATTTAGATTATATCCAAATGATAAGCAAATAGAA
>CALVVM010000074.1 GCA_944363855.1 uncultured Bacilli bacterium | reverse complement strand
TATAACAATAATAGTTTATTATATCCAATAGTAGAAGAATATGTAAGTTACTTAAATACAAAATTAACAAATGCAACTGGTAGCTTGTTAACTTATAATCAAGCAAAAAACTTAGGTTGTGATAATTCTACAGGTAGTTGTTCATCAGCACCAAGTTGGGTTTATTCAACAAATTACTGGACTGGTTCTGCTAGCGGCGCTCGCGGCGTGTGGTGTGTGAGCTCGGATGGCAACTTCTTCAACTGCAGCTATCACTACGGCGGCAGCCATGGTGTTCGCCCGGTTATAACTATCTCAACAAGTGAGATACAATAAAAGATATTAACGAATTCTAGAAATTCTTTATCTCGGCTATTAACTTATGTTAATAGCTCCTTTTCAAAAATTAAATCGTTTTATAACGATTTTTTTGATAAATAAAATAATTATAAAGACTTGTAAATATAATATAATTATAGTATAATTTATATGTTTTGGAGGTTATATTCATGATAGAAAGATTAGAGAATATAGAAAAAAGATATAACGAAATAATGGAAGAGATTACTAAACCGGAAGTTTTAAGTGATATAAAACGAGCAACTGAATTATCTAAAGAACAAGCATCTCTTCGTGAAAATTATGAAGCATATCAAGAATATAAAAAAGTATTAGAAAATATAAGTGCTGCTAAAGAGTTAATGAAAGATCCTGAAATGGGAGAGTTTGCTAAAGAAGAATATCAAGAAAATGAAGAAAAAAGAAAACAAATGGAAGCAGACTTCGAAATAATGTTATTACCAAAAGATCCTAATGATGGTAAAGACGTTATCGTTGAGATACGTGGAGCAGCAGGTGGAGATGAAGCGAATATTTTTGCTGGAGATCTTTATAGAATGTATACTTATTATTCTGAAAAGAATGGATGGAAAGTAGAAGAAATTAACTCTGAAGAGGGAGAAGCAGGTGGATATTCTCAAGTAGAGTTTAAAATAAAAGGTGATAATGTTTATTCTAAACTTAAATATGAAAGTGGTTCACATAGAGTTCAAAGAATACCTACAACAGAATCTAATGGTAGAATACAAACTTCAACTGCTACTGTACTTGTTATGCCTGAAGTAGATGATATTGATATAGAAGTTAGAGATTGTGATTTAAGAATTGATACTTACTGTGCATCTGGTCATGGTGGTCAAGGAGTTAATACAACTCCATCTGCAGTTCGTATCACACACTTACCAACTAATACAGTTGTTACTTGTCAAAATCAAAGAAGTCAAATACAAAATAAAGCAGAGGCTATGGAAGTATTAAAAGCACGTCTTTATCAAATGGAATTAGAAAAACAAGAACAAGAAGTTGGAAGTGAAAGAAGAAATAAAATAGGTACAGGAGATAGATCAGAAAAAATCCGTACTTATAACTATCCACAAAATAGAGTTACAGATCATAGAATTGGTTTTTCAACTATGCAGTTAGAAAGAGTAATGGATGGAGAAATTGATGATATAATTGAAGCTTTAATTACTGAAGATCAAGCACGCAAATTAAGAGGAGAATAATATTCTTCTTTTATATTAAGGGGGATTTATGGAAGGAATAGAATATTTAAAAAAATACTATAAAGGTAATATAGAAGATGCTATAAAAAGATATGAAAATGGTGAACCTGTCCAATATATAGTAGGTGATGTTGATTTTTATGGTAATACTATAAAAGTAGATAAAAGAGTTCTTATACCTAGATTTGAAACTGAAGGACTATGTGAGATAGCTCTAAGTTGTTTAACTAATACTAATTTAAATGTAATTGATTTAGGTACAGGTAGTGGATGTATTCCAATTGCTTTAAAAAAGAAATTACCTAATATAAATATGGATGCAGTAGATATTAGTGGTGATGCTTTAGATTTAGCTAAAGAAAATGCAAAACTAAATAATGTAGAGATATGCTTTTATAATAGAGATATGCTAAATCCTGTAGATAAAAAATATGATTTAATAATAAGTAATCCACCTTATTTACCACACGATGGAGAGATTATGGATATTGTTAAAAATAATGAACCTCATCTGGCATTATTTGCTGATAATAATGGATATTATTTTTATGAAGGTATTCTAAAAAATTATAAAGAACACTTAAATGATAAATATGTTATTTTATTTGAAATAGGTTATAATCAAGGAGAAAAAGTCTGTGAACTTTCTCATACTTATTTAGATTGTGATGCAGTAGTAAAAAAAGATTTACAAGGTTATGATAGATATGTAATTATAACAAGTAAGAAGAATTAATTATTGTTAATTCTTTTTATTTTTTGTATAATATAAATTGGTGATAGTATGGACTTATGGATGTATGAAAAAGAATTATATAAAGAAGGTATAGAATATATAGGTGGAGTAGATGAAGTAGGTAGAGGGCCTTTAATAGGAAATGTGGTTGCTGCTTGTTGTGTACTTCCTAGTACTTTTAAATTAGATGGACTTAATGATTCTAAAAAATTAAGTGAGAAAAAAAGAGATGAATATTATGATTATATAATTGAAAACTGTATAGCTTATGGAGTTGGTAAAGTAAGCCCTGAAGAAATAGATAAAATAAATATATATGAAGCAAGCCGTAAAGCTATGATGGTAGCTATAGAAGAAGTGAAAAAACAAATTAACTTAGAACATGTTCTAGTAGATGCTATGCCATTACCTGATTTAGATATACCTCATACTCCTATAATTAAAGGAGATGCTAAAAGTATTAGTATAGCTGCTGCTAGTGTAATTGCTAAAGTTATTCGTGATAGAGAAATGTATGAATTAGATGAAAAATATCCTATGTATGGATTTAAAAATCATAAAGGCTATCCTACTAAAAAACATATAGAAGCTATAAATACATATGGTTTAATTGATGGATATAGAAAAACCTATGGCCCTGTAAAAGAGGTATTAGATGCAAGTAAATAGAGTAGTAGTAGGTCCACTTGAGACTAATTGTTATATATTAAATATAAATGATAAATGTTTAGTTATAGATCCTGGAGATGAAATAGATAAAATAAAACAAGAAATTGGAAACAAACAAGTAGTAGGAGTAATTATTACTCATTATCATTTTGACCATATAGGTGCATTAAATTATTTTGCTAAAGATTTAATATTAGATAAAAGTAATTTAGAAGAAAAAGAATATAATATAAATGGATTTAATTTTGAAATAATATATACTCCAGGACATAAAGAAGACTGTATTACTATTTATTTTAAAAAAGAAAATATTATGTTTACAGGAGATTTCATATTTGAAGGAACTATAGGAAGAATGGATTTAGAAGGTGGTAGTACTATAGATATGAAAAAAAGTTTAGATAAAATAAAAGAATATGATAGTAATATAAAAATATATCCAGGACATGGCAATAGTACTTATTTATATAAAGAAAATAAGTATTGGTAAAAGGATTAAAAAAATAATCCTTTTTTGTTATAAAAATTAAAAATTAGATAATAATAAAAAAAGAAATATCAAATCGTATAAAGCAAAGTCCTTTTTCTTAAATTATAATTATAATATTAAAATATAATACATTTTGAACTTATTCGACAAAATAGTTGACTATATTATTTATTTGTTTTTTATATAAAACTATTCATTATTCTTTATTTAAAATATTTTTATATACTAAAATAAAGACTGTTAAAGTCTAAACTAGACAATTTTATTTCTTTTATTTTTAATAAAATGCGTAAATTTTTAGACTAACTTCAGTTTTTTGGAAGAAAGTTTAAAAGTGCAGACTTATTTCAGTAAAAATATATAAAAACTGAAATAGGTCTTTTAATTTACATCAATAATCCGTAATTTATCCCACGACAAAAATAACTGGCAAATGTCAGTTTTTTAAACTTATTTCAGTTTTGTGTTTCCTTGTTATTTTAATTTATTAATAACAAATAAAGATAAACTTTATTTGTTCAAATATTATAAATATTTCATATTGTCAATGGTCAAGATGAAGTCACTTTGTTCGCCATTGACAAAAATTAGAATAGCTTATTGAATAAATCTTCATCAAATACTTTTATGAACGCATCTTTAGGTGTATAAGAATCTAGTGATTTTAATGGTTTATTTAATAAAGTATAATTTATTTGTTTTATATCAGGTTTATTATATTTATCAACTGAACTTTTCTTTGGAAAAAATAGTCTTAATTGTTTATTAATATTTTCAACATTAGGTTTTTGATTAGATACATAAGGATCACAAAAAAACAATTTACATCTTTCTTCACCAGTAATTTTAGAAAAACAAATGCCTAAAATATCATTAAAACAAGGATCTCTATCAGTTAATATAACAGGAATTAAATCTTTAAAATTATCAGTTCCTATTTTATCTTCTAATTCATCAAAAAACTGTACAACTTTATTAGAATCAGGTTTATTTATAATCTCTAATAAAGTAAATTGCAAATTTGGTAGGATTAGTGATAAAATAGATTTACTATCTGATTTAATGGAACCCAAGAAATCAAGTTGCCAGACGTAGATTCCTGGATTTTTATGTAAATAAGATAGA
>CALVVM010000073.1 GCA_944363855.1 uncultured Bacilli bacterium | reverse complement strand
ATTATACTATCTTTCTTATAATTTTGTTTTGTCATTGCCATACTTATCACTTACTTTCTTATTGTTTTACCTATATTTATTATACCATTTTTACAATAAAAAAGTAAGGTTATGTAAGCTTATAATTCGGTAAAACAATAAGCAACCTTACAAGTTAATTATATAATATTTTTTTTAAAAATAAAAGACTGTTTCCAAAATTTCTTTTGTCAACAGTCTGAGAGTTATGTAAATAACTCTTTTAAATTATCTTAAAATTTGAATCTAAATCATAGTCATATATTTTAATTGTTTTAAATAATTTAGATATATTTTCTTTACCTATTTTAAACACTAGATTTTTGTTTCTTTGTCTTCCAACTTCGTTGCCGCTTCTAGAAACTCTACCAACAATATCAATAATAATAATATCATTTTTTAATAGTTCTATAAATTTTTCGAAAGATATAAGTTTATATATTATTATTTTGTAATATCTAAAATGTGGAATCTCATCTATCATTTTTTTACTTGAAAATACAAGCGCTAGATTAGAAAGTTTTAAAGTCAAATGAGTTCTTAATGTTTCAAAAGATATAAATGCTTCTTTTTCAATTAAATTATCTAAAATGTCATAAACTTCAAGATATAGTTTTTGCTCATTTTTATCAATGTTAAGTTTGAAATAGTATTTTTTATTAATTAATACTTTTTTATTGCAACTTAAAGTTGAATTTAGTATTTTCTTATCTTTATAGATAACATCATTTTTACCATATTTATTTAGTATTTCATTCATTTGATATAATGACGGACCATCAAATGCTTTTGAAAAAAGTGTAATAGGGTAACGACTATATCTTTGCGTGCATTTTATTTCTATACCTTGATAATCTGGAAAAAACATACTATCTGCATTTTTATTAAGTAATGCCTCAAATGTTAGTCCAGCAGAATTAGTAAAATTATTAATACCTTTAACCCATCTCAATTTAGAAATTTTTTTGAAGTTTTGAATTAAATTATTATAACTTTCTTCCATAATTTTCCGTGCTTAATCTTGTTTTAATTTTTAATCGTTAGAGATTTTAGGGTGGTCGTAGGTAAGCCCTTTTGATCCACCAAAGTCTAGTAAAGCAGAATAAGAGTAAAAAAAAAGAATAAATCTTTTTCATACTCTTAAGTGGTGCGAGTGAAGGGACTTGAACCCCCATGCCGTAAGGCGCTAGATCCTAAGTCTAGTGCGTCTGCCAATTTCGCCACACTCGCAAATAAAAAATGGTGGATCTTGTAGGACTCGAACCTACGACCGCCCGGTTATGAGCCGGATGCTCTAACCAACTGAGCTAAAGATCCATCGACTTATTTAATATATCACATATTTTTGTATGTTGCAATACTTTTTTGAAAAAAAGTTAGAGCATCCCCAAAAAACTACTAATTTTTCTTAAAAAACTCTAATATAATATATGGAAAACATATAAAATATATGAATATATAGGATTTGACAAATATAAGGTTTTGTGTTAGTATATTAAGCACTTAAGGGGGATTATTATGAGAAAGTTCAAAATTGATAAAAATTTAAGTACAAGATTAGCTGCTTTATCAGCTGCGGGAATTATTTTAGTAACAGGATTAACAGGATGTAAATCAAAAGAAAATAAAACAGAATCAATTAATAGTTCAATTGTAACTATGGTAGAAGATACAAATAACAAAATTGATACTATTTTACCAGAAGCAAGTGATGAAATAGTAGATAATGCTTCAATTATGTTATTACTTGATGTAATTGCTAAAGAAGATGAAAATGGAAAAATAAGTGCTGATGTAATATCTGAATTTAAATCTAAATTAGATGTAGATGATATGATTAGTGAGTTTACTTCATTCTTAGATATGATTGGGTTTAATGCTAAAGAAACAGGTAAAGTAGAAAAAGTTAGTACAGTATTACCAGAAGAATTAAAAAATGATAAAGTAATTCTATCTAATATTGAAACTATCTTAGAAAATATTATTAAATATTCTAAAGAAGGAAATAAAGATGGTGTAGTTACTGAGTTTAATAAAATCTATACATTATTTGTAGAAGAAAAAGAAATTGAAATGAATGGTACTGCATTTGAAATAAGAGATTTAACATTCCCATCTAGAGCAGTCGCTACTACATATGCTGAAACAGCTGGATACTATGCAACAAACTATGTTTCTAAGGATAAATTAACTAAATTAGATAAGAGAACTAATGACCAAAATAATAAAGCTTATATCAAAAGTAAATTAGAAATATTAGCTAACCAAATGGAAGAAAAGTCTCAAGTAGATGTAATTAGTTTATTTGATTCTAAATATGAAGAAATTACTAAATTATTAAATGGTAAAGTTAATTTAAGTGAATCAACTATTAAAAATTTAGTTAATTATATGAACTTAAAATATATAGCTGGGGATAAAGTTGCTACTAAAGATATGAATACATTAGTAGGGGAATATGATGATGAAAAAGTTACTGATGTTATAACTACTATTGAAGCAATAAATACATATAACTTTAATAATCAAAATAATATTATTCCATTATCTGTATTCTTAGTAGATGAACATTTAAAAACTGATACAGGTAAAACTGATAAGATTGCTTTAGACTTTATTCAATATAATACTATAATGTTAAATAATACTGATGATGTTAAAACTTATAATGAATTAAGTAATAATCCATATTTCAAAAATGTATTTAAATATTTTACAAAACAAGATTTCACACATATAACTAAAGATGAAAATGGAAAACAAGTTAATAACGATATAGTATGGCAACACATCAGTGATGGAGTTAACTTTGTTAACTATCAAGTTATCTTAAATTCATTAAATAAATTACCACAAGTGTCTAATATAGATAACTATAAATCAGTTACTGAAGAAAACTTTGGACAATCAATTCAATACATTCAAAATACAATTTTAGATGAATGTAAGAAAGTTGATACTAAAGAATATATTTTAACTAAATAAAAAGTGTTTAAATACACTTTTTTTGTTAAGAAAATAAATAATTATGATATAATTAAATAGGAAGTGATAATATGAAGATTTATAATACATTAACTAGAAAAGTAGAAGAGTTTATTCCTATAAATAAAGATATGGTTACTATGTATACATGTGGACCTACTGTATATCACTATGCTCACATAGGAAATCTTAGAACATATATAAATGAAGATGTTTTAGAGAAGACTTTAAAATATATTGGATATAACGTTAAGAGAGTCATGAATATTACTGATGTAGGACATTTAACTAGTGATGCTGATACTGGTGATGATAAGATGTTAAAAGGTGCTAAAAGAGAAAATAAATCTGTTTTAGAAATAGCTGATTATTATACTGAAGAATTTAAAAAAGATGCATCTAAATTAAATATTAATTGGCCTGAAATAGTTGTTCCAGCAACTTCTATGATTGATGAATATATTAAATTTATTGAGAAGTTAGAGCGTGATGGATATGCATATTTTAAGGGTGGCAATGTATACTTTGATACCTCTAAATTAAGTGAATATTATGTACTTACTAATCATACAGAAGATTCTTTAATAGAAGCAGTAAGAGATGATGTAGAATTAGATAAAAATAAAAAGAATAAAACAGATTTTGTATTATGGTTTACTAAGTCTAAGTTTGATTCACAAGAATTAAAATGGGAATCACCTTGGGGATTAGGATACCCTGGATGGCATATTGAATGCTCTTGTATTTCATTAAAATATTTAGGAGAATACTTAGATATACACTGTGGTGGAGTAGATAATATATTTCCACATCATACTAATGAAATAGCTCAAACAGAAAGTTATATAGGACATAAATGGTGTAATTACTGGTTCCACCCTGAACATTTAAATGATGCTACTGGTAAGATGAGTAAATCTAAAGGAGAATTCTTAACAGTGTCACTTTTAGAGTCTAAAGGATATAATCCACTTGCTTATAGACTTATGTGTTTAGGATCACATTACCACAAACAATTAGTATTTACATACGATTCATTAGATAGTGTAGTTAATGCATATAATAAACTTTTAAATAAAATAAAAAGTATTAAAAAAGATGATTCAGTTTTAGATTATGAAGAAGTAAAAAATTATCAAGATAAGTTTAAAAAAGAACTTGAAAATGATCTTAATACAGCCAATGCTTTAACTGTGCTTTATGATGTATTAAAAAGTGATTTAAATAATAATACTAAACTTTATTTAATTGAAGATTTTGACAAAGTATTAAGTTTAGATTTATTAAAGAAAGATGAAGTAGATAATGAATTGCTTGATTACATAAATAAAAAAATAGAAGAAAGAAAAGAAGCTAAGATAAATAAAAATTATGATTTAGCAGATTCTATTAGAAAAGAATTAGAAGAAAAAGGAATAATATTAAAAGATACTAGGGAAGGGACTATATTTGAAATAATATAGTTTCTTTTTTATTTATGTGTTATAATTATATTAGGTGGATATATGAATGGAATACTTATAATAGATAAACCAAAAGGTATTACAAGTAGAGATGTAGTAAATAATGTAGTAAAAAGATTTAATATTAAAAAAGTTGGCCACACAGGAACACTAGATCCAATTGCTACTGGAGTACTTGTAGTATGTGTTGGAAGTGCTACTAAATTAGTTGATGAATTAACGTCTCATGATAAAGAATATATTGCTAGTGTAGAGTTAGGCACTTTAACTGACACATTAGATAATACTGGTAAAATATTGAATGAAGAAAAATGTATTAAAACTAAAGAAGAAATAATAGATGCTTTAAATAGTTTTAAAGGTAAATATATGCAAGAAGTACCTATATATTCTGCAGTTAAAATAAATGGTAAAAAGTTATATGAATATGCTAGAGAAAATATAGATATTGAATTACCTAAAAGAGAAGTTGAAATAAGTAATATTGAATTAGTTAGTGATATAGAATATAAAGATGATAAAACTTATTTTAGTTTTAAATGTTGTGTTTCTAAAGGAACTTATATAAGAAGTTTAATAAGGGATATTGCTCATAAATTAAATACAGTAGGTATTATGACTGATTTAAGAAGAATAAGACAAGGTAAGTTTAATATAGAAAATAGTGTTGCTATTGATAATATAAATGAAAATAGTTTGATTGATATAGTTGATGTATTAGACTATAAAAAAATAGAGTTAACTAGTAATAAAGAAAAAGAAGTATTAAACGGTGCTATTATAAATAACATTTATGACAGTGATGAAGTTTTATTTATTAAAGATAGTGAAGCTATAGCTCTATACAAAAAATATGATAAAGATAATAAAAAATTAAAACCATATAAAATGTTTAAAGGAGGAAGATAATATGACATTAGTTATTATGGCTGCAGGAATGGGAAGTAGATTTGGAGGTTTAAAACAAATTGAACCAGTAGGACCTAATGGAGAGTTTATAATAGATTATTCTATTTATGATGCTATAGAAGCTGGATTTACTAAAGTAGTATTCATAATTAAAGAAGAAAATTATGATATATTTAAAGATACTGTAGGAAAAAGAATAGAAGGTAAAATAGATGTGGAATATGTATTCCAAGATATTAAAAATGTACCAAAAGGTATAGTTTTACCTGAAGATAGAGTTAAACCTTTAGGTACTGGTCATGCGATTCTTAGTTGTAAAGGAGTAGTTAATGAGCCATTCGCTATCATAAACTCAGATGATTTCTATGGCAGAGATGCATTTATTAAAGCGGCTAATTTCTTAAAAGAAGGTACTACTGATTATGCCATGATAGGGTATTTAATAGGAAATACACTAACTGAAAATGGATCAGTAAAAAGAGGATATTCAGAACAAATAGATGGATATTTAAGTAATATAATTGAATCAACTGTATATAGAGAAGATGATAAAATAAAAGTAGAACCTTTAGATGGTAGAGAAGGATTTTATGCTAAAGATGAAGATTTAGTATCCATGAATATGTTCTGTTTTAAACCTGATATGATTGATTATTTAGATGAACACTTTATTGATTTCTTTAATAAGAATAAAGAAGATTTAAGTAAATGTGAATATTTAATTCCAGATGTAGTATTTGAAAGAATAGAAAATGATAATTTAAAAGTTAGAGTAGTAGATACCGATGCTGTTTGGAAGGGTGTTACATACAAACAAGATAAAGAAGAACTTGTAAGTTATATAAATAATTTAATAGAAAATGGAGAATATCCTACTAATTTATATAAATAAAAAATACGATAACTCGTATTTTTTTGTTATATTTTTCTATATAATCCTATAGCTTTTCCTAATATAAATACATTATCAAATATAAATGGATCCATAGTATCATTTTCAGGTTGTAATCTAATATGATCTTTTTCTTTGTAAAATGTTTTAAGTGTAACTTCGTTTTCTTCTGTCATAGCTACAACAATTTCACCATTTCTTGCAGTATTTCTTCTTTCAACAATAACGATATCTCCATCAAGTATTCCTGCATTAATCATACTATCGCCACTTACATTAAGTGTGAATACTTCTTTATCTTTTGGTACTAAATATGCAGGTAGTGAGAAAAATTCGTTTGGATTTTCTATAGCTTCAATAGGATTTCCTGCAGTTATTTTACCAAGAAGTGGTACTTCTATAACATCTTCATTTTTTGGTATAAATTCATTTTCTACCATAAGTTCAATTGTTCTATTTCTGTTGTTACCTTTTTTTATATAACCTTTGTTTGCTAAACAATCTAAGTGTGCTTGAACGGTAGCAGGTGATGATACACCAATTGCTTCTGCAATTTCCCTTACAGTAGGTGGGTAACCATGTGATACTATATATGATTTAATAAACACTAATGCATCTTCTTGACGTCTAGTTAATTTTTCCATAACTTTCCTCCAATTCTATATACATTTTAACACATTTTTTTACACTTGTCAAACATTTGTTCAAATATTTTAAAAAAAACTATTGACACGAATAAATGTTCGTGATAAGATAAATACAGAAAGAAGGTAATAGTATGGAATTAGTTAAAAGTAAAGGTTTAGTTATTTTTCTAGTAGTAATGCTTAGTATAACTGTTATAAGTTCTATCAATACTAGAAAATTAGATGAAAGAAATGAAGACATTGAAAAGTCTTATATTTCTATGAATATAAAATAACATCCTTTATTTGTCAGGATGTTTTTTTAATATTCTTCTAACATTATATAAATCAAACAAAGTAACAAACATTATATTTATACTTGTAGCAATCAATAAACTCCATAATCCTATTTTAAGATGTGAGAAAATAAATAAAGAGATTGTTCTAAGTATCATGCCTAGTAGAGTACCAATCATAGATATTTTCGCACTTCCCATTGCTTGAAGACTACTTGATATTGGAGATTGTATATAATGAAGTAGGCAAATAGGCGCAATTACTTTAATATATTCTACACCTTTATTAGTATTAAAAAGAAGTTTTAGTAATACATCTGGGAATAATTCAAAAACAATAGTAGCAGGTATTCCTATAAATAGTGAGAAAAATATAGCTTGTTTAATTTTTTTATTTATATATTTATAATTACCTTTTACATAATTCTTAGAAACTATTGGAATAAGTGCTTGAGATATCGCTCCTGTAAAAAAAGAAGGAAGTAATACTAGCTGCATAACATATCCATTTATAATTCCATATTCTGTAACTATAAACTTATTCGTATATCCAATTTTTAATAATACAAAAGTAATAATTATAGGCTCTAAAAAGTATCCAATAGATCCTATAAGTCTACTACCTGTTGTAGGAAGTGATATTTTAAATAGTTCTTTTATATTTTTAATATTAGATTTAAGTTCTTTACTTTTACACTTAAAACTAGGTATAAGGAATATAAAAATTATAATACTAGATAGTTCACAAAATATATTAGATAAAATTACAAAAGCAATCGCGTATTCAATTCCTTTACTTAAGAAAAAAGGAATACCAATAATTACAAAAATTAACTTAACTAAATCTTCTATAATATTAGTTATAACATGAGGATACATTCTTTGTTTCGCAAAAAAATAACTTCTAAGACAATTTGAAATAGTTATAAAGGGAAGTACAAAACCTATACTAAGTAAACCTAAAGATAGTCTAGAATCATTTAATAAATTATTGCTTAAGAATGTACTTGATACTATTAGAAATAACATAATCATAATATCTATTGAAAGTGATATAAGTATAGCTGTAAAAACTAAGTTTTTAGTATTGTATTTATCACTCGCAATTAGTACATTTAAAGCAGTTGGTAGACCTAACTGTGCTATACTATTAAGTAATAAAAATGTTGGCATAATCATTGAATAGAGTCCAATACCTTCAGTACCTATAAGTCTTGTTAAAACTATTTTAATAGTCATCCCAAGCACTTTAGTGAAAAAACCACCAATTACAAGAATAAGAGTAGATTTAATAAATTTGTTTTTCATAGTACAAGTTTATTCTAATAAATATTAAAAAGTACAAGTTATACTATTTTTGTAAAATTGCAATAGTAAAAACTACAGTAAACAGTAATCTGTCTGTAGTTTCTTAATTGCTGTAAAAATAAATGTGTAATTAAGTAAAAACGGTCATTTGATTAATAATTTTGTATATGTTATCTTGTTTAAACAGGAGGTTAGTATGAATTATTATAACGAAATAAAAGAACAATTAATAAATAATGAAGTATATAAAAAAGTAAACAATTATATTAAAAATAGAAATGAACTTGAAACTTATTATAATGTGGGAAAACTAATAATAGAAGCACAAGGTGGAGAAACGAGAGCTAAATATGGGGACAATTTAATAAAAGAATTTTCTAAGAGGTTAATTAAAGAATTAGATAAAAAATATAATACAACTCTTTTAAAGAATATAAGGCAATTTTATTTAATGTTAAAAAAAGGTCCGACACTGTCGGACCAATTGAGTTGGAGTCATTATGTAGAATTGCTAAAGATTGATGATATAAATAAGATTAACTATTATATTGATATTTCAGTAAAACAAAAATTAGCAGTTAGAGACCTTAGATTTAAAATAAAAAATAAAGAATATGAAAGACTTTCTACTGAAACAAAGAATATATAGGTCAAATAAGTACATATATGAACTATATTGATAAACACATGAAAAGTATAAATCAAGATAAAACAATAGGAATAATAATATGTAAAAAGGGTAATTATTTTGTAATGGAATATTGTAGTGATGATAGAATATTTGAAACTAATTATATATTAATGTAGATTTTTTTTATAATTTTTTTAAATATCCTTTTAAAATATTTTTATTTAATATATAATAGATATGTATCTAGTTATAATTATAGGAGGTAGTCCATGGATATAGAGTTTAATAGTGTTAAAGAATTATATGAAAGATTAAAACCCGCACTTACTACTAAAGTAACAGAATTAAAAAGGAATGATTTAGATTACATAAAAATGGAAGATATTTGGAATTATTTAAAAGATTCTAAATGGTCAAAGGCTAATAACTTACTTTTATATCAAATGGTAGATGATATACTTAATTTAGATAATAATGAGATAGATGAGTATGTTAAAGGTGAGATAAGAAAGAAAGTTATACAACCTAACTTAGAAAATATGAAATGGGATGATGATTATGACAAAAAACAAGGGTAATATAAAAACAAAATTTAGTAGTGCGATTTTAACGACTTTAGCTGTTTTACTTGTTTCTATAGTAGGAGTATATTTTGCTATTAAGAATTTAAATTATGGACTAGATTTACAAGGTGGATTTGAAGTATTATACGAAGTTGATAGTATAGATGGATCTAAGGTTACAACTGATATGGTTAATAGTACTTATAAAATCATTGAAAAAAGAATAAATACATTAGGAGTTAGTGAGCCTGAAATAGCTATAGAAGGAAATAATATTCGTGTAACTATGGCAGGTATTGATAATATCGATGATGCTAGAAAAACTATTAGTACTACAGCTGCTTTAACATTTAGAACTATCGATGGGGAATTACTTATGGATAGTAGCGTACTTAACAGTGGTAAAGCAAGTGTAGGATATGAAACTGATAAAGGATATTTTATTTCTTTAAGTGTTAAAGACTATGAAGAATTCTATGAACAAACTAAAAAAGTTAGTGAAATGAAAAATAATCAAATTGTCATTTGGTTAGATTACGAAGAAGGAACAAAACTTGAATTAGTTGGAAATGGTTATGGATACTATAAGACTATGGATCTTTCTATTGAAGGAGTGGAATCAACAGAACAAAAAGTATTCCATATGTGTGGAGATTTAGCTAATTCTAACTGTTTATCAGTTGCTGGAGTATCTCAAGGATTTGCTAGTGATGTTATAATTCAAGGTAATTTTACTAAAGAAGAATCACAAGGTTTAGTTGATTTAATAAATAGTGGTAGTATGCCAACTAAATTAACTGAAATATCTTCTAAAACAGTATCTGCTTCATTTGGAGAAAACTCACTTGATAAAACATTTACTGCAGGAGTTGTAGGTATAGCTGCAATCACACTTTTACTAATTATTTTATATAGAGTAAGTGGTGTAGTTGCTAGTATTAGTATTCTTGCTTATACCTTCTTAACTTTACTAATATTTAATTTAGTAGGTGGTAGACTTTCTTTACAAGGAATTGCTGCTTTAGTAATTGGTATTGGTATGGCAGTAGATTCAGTTGTAATTAGTTTTTCAAGAATTAAAGAAGAACTTGCTCGTAAAGTTAGTTTAAAAACTGCTTATGAAAAAGGTAGTAAAGAATCATTTGTATCAATATTAGATGCTAATGTTACAACTTTAATTGCTGCTATAATATTATTTATATTTGGTGAAAGTAGTGTTAAAGGATTTGCTACTATGTTAATTATAAGTATTATAGTAACATTCTTAGTAATGGTATATTTAAATAGATATTTAATTAAATTACTTGTAAGAAGTGAAAAGTTTGCTAATCATACAAAAGTATTTATTGGTTATAAAGAAAATAAAAAGAAAAGTAAATTTGATTTTGTTAAACCAAGAAATATTGTATTCATAGTAGTAGGGTTAATTATACTTTTAGGATGTATGTTTACATATAGTGAAGGATTAAACTTAGGAATTGACTTTAAAGGTGGATCTACTATAGAAATTAATTCTAATGATAAATTAAAACTAAAAGACATAGAAAAAGATTTAGAAGAATTAGAATATAAAATAGAAAAGAAAGAACAAATAGATGATTCAAGAGTATACATTACTATAGATAATGTACTTGATAATGAAGAAACAACTAAAGTAGAAGAATATTTTAATGAAAAATATGATGCTACTACAAGTGTAGGTGCTATATCTAATCAAGTTAAAAAAGATATAACTGCAAATGCTATTAAAGCTTTAATTTATGCTTGTATAGGTATGATAATTTATATAACTATTAGGTTTAAATTTAGTTATGGTGTAGGTGCTATTGTAGCTTTAGTTCACGATAGTTTAATGGTATTAATATTATTTAGTTTACTTAGACTTGAAGTAAATAGTATGTTTATTGCTGCTATACTTTCAATTATTGGATATTCAATAAATGATACAATAGTTATATTTGACAGAATAAGAGAAAATAAAACTAAACTATATAAAGATAAAATTAAAAATATTGATGAGTTAAAAGAAATAGTAAATGTAAGTTTAAGACAAACAGTTTTAAGATGTATTATAACAACAATTACAACTTTATTACCTGTTATAAGTTTAATATTCTTAGGTTCTCATGAAATAATAAACTTTAATATTGCTTTACTATTTGGTTTAGTAGTAGGAACTTTCTCAAGTTTATTTATATCAAGTCAAATTTGGATGTTAATAGAAAAAAGAAGAATAGGTAAAGATCCTAATAAGCATTGGTATGATGATAATAAAAAAGAAAAGGAAGAATTACAAATAAAAGGAATTAATTGTTAAGATTACATTTGTAATCTTTTTTTCTTTAATTATGATGAAATATATGATAAAATAGTTAGTACGAAGGGCGGTTTTATAAGGAATAAAAAAGAAACCTTTAAAAAAATGCTTTTAGATGATAGTTATATAACATGGTTAAGTGAGTTTATGAAAGATAAAAAAGAAGTTGATAATTTATCTTTTACTTGTAATCCTGAAACTAAAATAAGTTGTAATGATATAGAAAAACTTGGATATTTAAGTTGCTTATTCGTTGAACTATTAAAATGTTTTTTAAAAAACAATGATATTGTATGTAAAGGAACTTATATTTGTTTAAAGTATAAAAATAGATTTTATCTTTTAGAAAGAGTTTGGGAATGTTATTATTTAGAAGTTTATGATAATCGACTTTATTTTGACAAAAATAATGGGAAGTGTTATTTAAGCGAGTGCTGGGACCATTTAGAACCATTACCATATGTTGAATATGAAGAATTAAAAACACAGTATTCTTTAGAAGAAAATGCCAATGCTAATAACATTAAAACTACTAACTTAGATGAAATAATAAATAAAATTGTTGATAGCCCTAGAGATTTTTATGTAAAAGTTTGTAATTCTTTAACACCCGAAGAAAGATTATTTATAATAAAGGTTTTAGAAAATAAAAATTGTTTAAACTGTACTAATTCATATTGTAGAGTGGAATATAAAGAAAAAGTAGGTTTAGATGAAAATGGAAATCAACAAGGTAGTAAATGTATTGGTTGGCGCAATGAAGAATTAATAGGTAAAAGTAAAGTTTTAAGGTTAACAGATATAAATGAATTAAAATAATTTTACTATTTTTATAAAACTGTAATAGTTAAAACTACAGGAAAAAGTATTCATACTGTAGTTTTTTAATTACTGTAAAAATTATAATGTAATTAAGCAAAAATGTTCATTTGATTAGTATTTTAAGATGTGCTATAACCTTAATGGGTGATAAAATGAATTATTTAAATGATATAAAAAGTTTAATAGAAAAAGATATAGTATTAAAGAAAAAGCATAGGCTTATAGAAGAAAATTCTAGACTAGTTACTTATTATGAAATAGGAAAACTAATAGTAGAAGCTCAAGGTGGAGAAGCTAGAGCTAAATATGGAAATGGTTTAATAAAAGAGTGGAATAAAGAATTAACAAGTCTTTATGGTAAGGGTTATGATATATCTAATTTAAAGAGAATGAGACAATTTTATTTGATATTTCAAAAAGGTGATGCAGTGCCCCACCAATTGACATGGACAAATCTTTCAATAATTTTACCAATAAAAGAAGAATCAAAAAGAAATTATTATATTAACTTATGTACAAAACAAAATTTATCGAGTAGACAACTAAAAGAAAAAATAAAGAAAAATGAATATGAAAGATTAGAGTATAAGGATGATATAGAACTGATAACTGATGATAAGATTATAACTATAAAAGATATGATAAAAAATCCTGTGTTAATAAAAACTAATGAAAGAATAGATAAATTAAGTGAGAAGGCATTAAAGGAATTTATATTGGAAAAGATAGAAGATTTTTTATTAGAACTAGGTTATGGATTTTTATTTGGTGGTAGCGAATATAAATTAGGTAAACATAAATGTGATTTGTTATTTTTTAATACTGAATTAAACTCATATATAGTAATAGAATTAAAGATAAGAAAATTAAAACCTGTAGATATAGGACAAATAAAGTACTATATGAATTATATAGACACAAATATAAAGAAAGATTATATGAATAAATCTATTGGTATAATTCTTTGTAAAGAAGATGATGAAATAGTAGTAAAATATGTTACAGATGAAAGAATATTATTTACTGCATATGAACTAACTAAATATAAAATATGTAGTATTTTTAATCTTATTTTATATACTAAAATAGTATTTCTATGATATAATTAATTAAGGTGGTAAATATGAGAAAAGATAATCCAAATATTACATTTGATGAATTACATGATAAGGTAGCAACCTATATAACAAATAAAGAAGATTTAAAATTAATAACTAAATCTTATCTTTTTGCATTTGAAAAACATTTTGGACAAAAAAGACATACAGGAGAAGACTATATAGTACATCCTTTAAATGTTGCTTATATACTTGCAGATATAAATGCGGATTATCAAACTATATGCGCAGCTTTATTGCACGATACAATTGAAGATTGTGAAGTAACAAAAGAAGATTTAGCTAATGAATTTAGTTTAGAAATAGCTAATCTAGTAGATGGAGTAACCAAAATAAATAAACTTAATTTTAGTGGAGATAATGAAGCAATACTTGCTAATCATAGAAAAATAATAGTAGGACTTACTGAAGATGTTCGAGTTATAATAATAAAACTTGCTGATAGACTTCACAATATGAGAACTCTTTGGATATTAAGTGAAAAAAGTCAAAAGGCAAATGCTAAGGAAACTTTAGAAATACTTGTTCCAATAGCGCATAGACTTGGTATGAATAAAATTAAAAGTGAATTAGAAGATTTATCTTTAAGATATTCTAAACCTGATGTATATTTTTCTATAGTAGAAAAATTAAATCAATCTAAAGTAGAGAGAAATGCTAATGTAGATTTAATGAAAGAATCTTTAATAAATCTACTTAATAGTCATGGAATTAAACATAAAATAAAAGGTAGAGCTAAAAGTATTTATAGTATTTATAAAAAACTTGATACTGGTAGAAGATTTAGTGATATATATGACTTACTTGCTCTTCGTATATTTGTAGATACAGAACAAGATTGTTATCAAACAATAGGTTTAATTCATTCTAAATATAGACCTATACCAAAAAGATTTAAAGATTATATTGCAATGCCAAAACAAAATGGTTATCAGTCACTACATACAACAGTGTTTGGTGAAAATGGACAACTTTATGAAGTTCAAATAAGAACTTATGATATGGATCAAGTTGCTGAACATGGTATTGCATCTCACTGGTCTTATAAAGAAAAAGGTAAGACTATAATGCAATCTGCTATGGAAGAAAAACTACAATTCTTTAGATCTATTATGGAATTATCTCAAGAAGAAGATAACGATGAAAGTTTTGTAAATAGTGTTAAAGAAGATGTATTAAAAAGTATCATTTATGTATTTACTCCTAAAGGAGATGTGATAGAATTACCTAAAGGTGCAACTCCAATAGATTTTGCTTATAGAGTACACAGTAAAGTAGGAGATACTATGGTAGGTGCTATAGTAAATGGAAATATTGTACCTCTTGATTATAAATTACAAGATAACGATATAATTAAAATAAATACTAATAAGGCATCAACTCCATCAAAAGAATGGATAAATATGGCTTATACTGATCAAGCTAAAAATAAAATAAAAGCATTCTTTAATAGAATAGATAAAGAAGAAAATCTTAAAAAAGGTGAAGAATTATTAAATAAAGAATTAAGAAGAAAAAAAATATCTACTAGTGAATTTTATAAAGATGAAAATATAGACAAAATATTAGATGAACTACACATAGGTGATTTAACTGAATTATATATAAATATTGGAAGTGGTAAGTTCAGTCCTATATCAGTAATTAACATTATAAATACAGAAGAAATATCTAAAGAAGAAATGATATTAAATAAAGTTAATAGTAATACTGAAACTAAAATAAATGTTAAAAATGATATCATTGTAGAAGGAATAGATGAAATAAAAGTTAATGTTGCTGCTTGTTGTAAACCAATACCAGGTGATAGAATTGTAGGTTATATTACTAAAGGAAATGGTATTAGTGTACATAGAAGTGTTTGTCCTAATGTTAGTGAACTAGATGAAAGATTAATAGATGTATCCTGGAATGAATCTATAGATAAAAAATATTCAACTAATATATTGGTTCATTCATTAAAAATAAATAATAATAAAAATATACTTATAGATATAATATCTAAAACATCTTCTTCAGATGTAGTAATTCAAAGTATAAATACAATTATTACTGAAGATGATTATATGTTTGATATAAATTTATTAGTTCCAAATAAAGAAAAATTATTAAAATTTATAAATGATTTAGAAATGTTAGAAAATATAACTACAGTAGAAAGACTTATAAAATAGGTGACGCATGAAAGTATTAGTACAAAGAAGTTTAGAATCAAGTGTGAGTGTTAATAATAATATAGTAGGTAATATAGATAAGGGACTTGTATTACTTGTTGGATTTACTCATACTGATACAAGTGAAGATATAGATTATTTAGTAAAAAAAGTAGTTAATTTAAGAGTATTTGATGATGAAAATGGTGTTATGAATAAAAGTATATTAGATGTAGGTGGTAGTGTTCTTAGTATTTCACAGTTTACCTTATATGCAGATACTAAAAAAGGAAATAGACCAAGCTATATAAATGCTATGGGTGGAGAAAATGCTACTAAACTATATGATGAATTTAATGAAAAATTAAGTGAAGTTGTTAAAGTAGAAAAAGGTGTGTTTGGTGCTGATATGAAAGTTAGTATTACAAATGATGGACCAGTAACAATTATTCTAGAAAGTAGATGATTATATGTTTAAAGATAAACTTAATTATAAATTAGTTAATATTGCTATAGTTGCTCTAATAGTTTTCTTACTATATCAAACAGGACATTTATGGATGGGATTAACTGATAAGATTTTACAAATAGTTTTACCATTCTTATTCGCATTTGCTATTGCTTATGCAGTTCATCCATTTTTACAAAAAATGATGGATAAAAAAATACCTAAATGGTTAGGAATATTTATAATAGTATTTATAATTTTAGGTATAGCTAGTTTAGTTATATATTTGATTGCTACTGTAATGTTAGGTCAATTATCAACCTTCTTCAATAGTATAATAACTTTTATAGGTTCATTAGGAGAAACAAGTTTTGATTTTAATTTTGCAGGTTTAGAAACAAGTTTAACTGATACATTTAAAACAATACTTACTAATTTAGGTACTTATGTATCAGATGGTGCAATAAATATAATTGATTCTTCATTAGGAGCAATCTCTACAATATTTATAGTATTTGCTTCATTTATATATTTCTTAATAGATATGGATAAAATAAGAGAAGAAATAAAATTCTTCTTTAGAAAAAAAAGTAAGAAAACATTTAATTATGTAAAAACATTAGATGATGAGATGAAAAATTATTTAAATGGAATGGTTCAAGTAATTGTAATATCTTTAGTAGAATATACATTAGTTTATACAATTATTGGACATCCTAATGCGATACTTTTAGGATTTTTAGCAGCTGTTGCTAATTTAATTCCTTATTTTGGAGGTATAGCAGTTAATATAGTAGCTGCTATAACTGCTTTCGTAGTAAGTCCAGCTTTACTTATTAAAACAGTAATCGCATTTATACTACTTAGTGCAGTTGATAGTTATGTAATAAATCCAACTGTATATGGAAAAACTAATTCAATTCATCCATTAGTTACTATAATAGGACTATTTGCAGGTGGAATAATATTTGGCCTTCTTGGAGTATTTATTTCGTTCCCACTAGCAATTATAATTGTAACAACCTATAAATACTATAAAGATGATATTACTAAAAATATAAAGAAAGTAAAAGTTAAAGATTGATAAAAATATAAAAAAATTGTATACTATTTAAAGTGAAAGAAGTGATTATATGATACAAAAAGCAAAAGGTACTTATGATGTATTTGGTGAATATGGAAAAAGATTATTATATGTAGAAGAACTTATAGAAGGGTTAATGGAAAAGTATAATTATGAATACTTTAGAACTCCTATATTTGAGTCTAGTAATCTATTCCACAGAGGTGTAGGTGAAACTACTGATATAGTAACTAAAGAAACTTATGATTTTAAAGATAGAGGAGATAGAGACTTAACTTTAAGACCAGAAGGTACTGCTAGTATAGTTAGAAGTTTTATTGAAAATAAAATGTACGGAAATCACACTATACCAGTTAAAGCATGGTATTATGGTCCTATGTTTAGATATGAGCGCCCTCAATCAGGAAGATTTAGAGAGTTTTATCAATTTGGTGTAGAAGTATTTGGTAGTGAAGATCCACTTGCTGATGCAGAAGTTATAAGTATACCTGTAAATCTTTATAAATTATTAGGTCTTAAAGGAATTAAAGTTAATATAAATACACTAGGTGATAGTGAATCTAGAGAAATGTATAGAAATGCTTTAATTAAGTATTTTGAACCTTATATAAATGATTTATGTGAAGATTGTAAAGAAAGATTTAATAAAAATCCATTAAGAATATTAGATTGTAAAGTGGATACTAATAAAGATATTATGAAGAATGCTCCAAAAACTATTGATTATTTAAATGAAAATAGTAAAAGACATTTTGAAATGGTAAAAAAATATTTAGATAGTATGCATATAGAGTATTCTGTTAATACTAATTTAGTTAGAGGTTTAGATTACTACACACATACAGTATTTGAAGTAGAAGCTAGCGTAGAAGGTTTTGGTAGTCAAAATGTTTTATGTGGTGGTGGAAGATATGATAATCTTGTAGAAACACTAGATGGACCTAAAACAAATGGTGTAGGGTTTGCTATGGGAGTAGAAAGACTTATGACTGCACTTGATTATGAAAATGTTAGTATGCCTTTAATAAATGGTATTGATTGTTATATTATACCTATGAGTGAAAATGAAAAAGATTATGCAGCTCATCTTTGTATGGAACTTAGACTTAATGGTTTTATAACTGATATAGATTATAATAATAGAAATCTTAAAAATAATTTTAAAATGGCAGATAGATTAAATAGTAAGTTTGTTATTATAATAGGAGAAGAAGAAAAAAATACTAATATAATCACTATAAAAAATAATGAAACAAAAGAAGAATATAAAATAAAAGACGAAGATTTAATAGATTTTTTAGATGAAAATATAGGTGAGTAATGTACGATTTTAATAAATATGATGATGTAATGGAAATCTATAGATATGAAGGATTTATAGATAAATATGGTAACTTTTATAAAGTTTGTAAAAGAGGAGAAAAAATAACTGATGAACAAGGTAGAGTAAGAGATTCTCATAATAAATGGGCTGAAGCTTATTTAAGAGAAAAGATGAATATAAAAGATTTTAAGTTTAATCCAACAGCATCTGCTTTATTTACACTTACATCTTTAAACGGACCAGCTGAAATACTTATTCATTGTTTTGGTTATGTTTATTATAGTCATGATCCTCTTTATTATAAACCTATAATAAAAGTTCCTAATCCTAAAATAGCTAATTATAAAGCTACAGAAGCTCAAATAGATATGTTATATTCTTTAGCACTTATAAATAAAGAACCTACTGATACACCAATATTTATGGGTGAAGATGATGTTGATTATTTAGGTAGGGATGATGAAACTAGTTATAAGAAAATATAAAAGTAATTGACAAAATGTCAATTATTTTTTATACCTAATATTAGGAGTGTAGTTATGAGAAATAGAAGAGATGCTAAAAGAATAAAAGATATAAATGGGATGTTTCAAATAATGTTAGATTTGAAACCTAATAGATGTGATAGTGATGTTTTTATAAATCAAAAGATGGATGTTACTAAATTAGTTGAATATGTAGAAAAGAAGAAAAAAGAAGGTAAGGAAATTACTTATTTTCACACTTTCCTAACTGCTATAGGTAAAACTATTTATAATAGACCTAAATTAAATAGATTTATTGCGAATCGTCATATTTTTGAACATAACGATATAACAATATCTTTTGTAGCTAAAATATCATTTGATGATAGAAGTGAAGAAATTATGGTTATGGTACCTATAGAAGAAAAAGATAATATAGATACTATAAGTAAAAAGGTAAAAGATAAAGTAGATAGTATAAGACAAAAAAGAGCTACTAAGGAAGGCACTAATAACGCAATTGATGTTATTGGTAAATTACCTAATATAGTAAGAGTACCTTTAATGGGATTATTTAAATGGATGGATAAAAATGATTTATTATCAAAAAGTCTTATAAAAGATAATTTATATTATAGTAGTATAATTGTATCTAATTTGGGGGCTATTAAATGTGGCGCTATTTATCACAACCTAACTAATTTTGGTACTTGTTCATCACTTGCTACTATGGGTGAAATAAAGAAAGTTGAAGTATTAAATGATAAAGGTAAAAAAGAAATTAGAAGTATATGTAAATTTGGTATTAATTTAGATGAAAGAATAGCTGATGAATATTATTTTGCTAAGTCAGTACAATTACTTCAATATATATTTGATAACCCAGAACTTTTAGAAGAAGATGTTTCTAATAAAATAAATGTTAAAGAAATTAGATAAAAATATTGAAAAATATAAAAATAATGTTATAATATAATTGTATTTGTTTGAAAGAGTATATATAAATAATTTAAAGAGAGTTAGTGGTAGGTGTAAACTAATAATGATTTTATATAGAAGACATCAAATGGTAAATAATCGGGTAACTTCGTTAAAGGTTATAAAGGTAGATTAAATCTATGAATCAAGGTGGCACAGCGATCAATTCGCCCTTGTATTTATGGATTTTTTTAATTTTAAGGAGGACGAATGAAAAAAATATATTTAAATGAATTAAAAAATTATTATGGACAAGAAGTAGAAGTAAGTGGATTTGTAGAAAATATTAGAGATTTACAATGGGTACAATTTGTTATACTTAGAGATTCTACAGATAAAGTTCAAATAACTATAGAAAAGTCAGAAGAACAAAATAAAGAAATGGTTGAACTTATTTCTAATTTAACTTTAGAAAGTACTATAAAAGTAAATTGTAAAGTTATGGAAAATCCTAAAGTTAAATTAAATGGTATGGAATTGATACCAAGCAGTATTGAAGTAACAAGTGTTTGTGATGGAGAATTACCATTCAATTATAAAGATCCATCAACAGTAAACTTAGATACTAGATTAGATTATAGATTTATAGATTTAAGAAGTGAGAAAAATGTATTAACGTTTAAAGTACAAAGTGCTTTAGTTAAGTATATGAGAGAGTATCTTTATAATAATAAGTTTACTGAAATACATACACCTAAATTAATAGGTGCAGCTAGTGAGTCTGGTAGTGAAGTATTTGAAGTAAAATATTTTGATAGAAAAGCATATCTTGCTCAAAGTCCACAATTCTATAAACAAATGGCTATGGCTAGTGGATTTGAAAAAATATTTGAAGTAGCACCTTGTTTTAGAGCAGAAAATTCAAATACAAGTAAACATGCTACAGAATTTACTTCATTTGACGTAGAATTTAGTTATATTGATTCTAAAGATGATGTTATGAATTTAGAAGCAGAAATGTTAGCTTACGGTTTAGAACACTTAAAAGAAGAATATGGTGAAGAAATAAAAAATGTATTTGGAATTGACATAGTAGTTCCAAAACTTCCATTCCCAGTTATGTCTTTAAGTGATATCTATAAAGAATTAGAAGAAAGATATGGATATACTATTGAAGATAGTGAAAAGAATGACTTGACTACTGAAGCGGAAAGATTATGTAAAAATCTTGCTAAAGATAAATTTAATCATGAATTCTTATTTGTTATAGATTTCCCTGCAGAAAAAAGAGCATTTTATCACATGAGAGATAAAGATGGTATTCTTCAAGGATATGACCTAATTTGGAGAGGTATAGAAATTACTACAGGAGCTCAAAGAGAACACAGATATGAAGAAATAGTTAAGAACGCTAAAGAAAAAGGATTAGATAACGATGTTAAGTTCTATTTAGAATTCTTTAAATATGGATGTCCTCCACATGGTGGATTTGGAATCGGGGTAGATAGACTTACTATGTTACTTTTAGATATTCCAAGTGTTAAAGAATCAATGTTCTTATTTAGAGGACCAAATAGATTAAATCCTTAAAAGATAGTTTAACTATCTTTTTTTGTGAAAAATTGATGAAAAATCAATTTTTTTTCATGAAAAAAAGGAAATAAGAAAGTTACGTAGAATGATATATATGAGGAGGTGATAATATTACGGAAGAAAAAAAGATAATACCGTTAAAATTCGATTTAATGTTTAAAAAAGTATTTGGAGATTCTAAAGATCAAATGCCACTAAAAAAATTATTAGACTGTGTTTTAGGGATAAAACCTAAAGAAATAACCATACTAAATCCAGAAATAGTAGGAACTTCATATTATAATAAAGGTACAATAGTAGACTTAATAGTAGAAATAGAAGATGGAACAAAAATAGGAATAGAAATGAATACAAATGTAAATAAGGGTTTAATAAATAGGAACTTATTTTATATGTTTAAAATAATGGTACAAAATAGAAAGAAGGGAAGTATGTATAAAAATCTAGAAAAACATATACAAATAAACTTTGATTGTGAAGGATATCATAAGGAACCAATAATGAGATATAAATTAATGGATGAAAAAACAAAAGATATACTAACAGATAAAATAGAAATAATAAGAATAGATGTTCCATATTTTGTAGAAAAGTGTTATAATGAGGATGTGAGAGAGTTAGACTATAAAGATAGATTTATAGGTTTAATCGGAGCAGAAGATATAGAACTTGCAAAAAGTATAACTGCTGGAGATGAAAGTATGGAGGCTATTATGAAAAAGATGGAAGACTTTAGTGTAAATGAAGAAATCTTAGGAGCATACGACGCAGAAGAACACAGACAATTTTTAGAAGAATCTATAAGAGAACAATGTAGAGAAGAAGGTTGGGAAGAAGGCAAGCAACAAGGATTGAAACAAGGTCTAGAAGAAGGAAAACAACAAGGCATTGAACAAGGAATTCTAAACACGGCAAAAAACATGAAGATTGAGGGAGCAGATATAGATTTTATATCTAAGGTAACAGGTTTATCTAAAGAAAAAATTGAAGAACTTTAAAAGTTCTTTTTTGATGAAAAAATTATTTGATTTTTATAAAAAAATGATATATAATGATACTAGTATGGTAGTATACAAGGAAGGATGGTAAAAATGGGCTTAATAAAAGCTGCATTAGCTGCAGGATCCAGTGTTCTTGCAGATCAATGGTTAGAGTACATTTATTGTGAAAGAATGGAAGATAATGTACTTATGAGAAAAGGTGTTTCAAAAAAAGAAGGTTCAAACACTAAAGGAACAGATAATATTATTACTAATGGTAGTAAAATTGTTGTAGGAGAAGATCAATTTTTAATAGTTGTTTCTGATGGTAAAATAATTGATTTTACAGCTGAGGCAGGACAATATACATTTGATCAAGGTACTGAACCATCAATGTTCTATGGTGGATTTGGTAAAGGCTTAATTGAATCTTTCAAAAAATTTGGAGAAAGATTTACAACTGGTGGTGTAGCACCTCATGATCAAAGAGTATATTTTGTAAATACTCGTTTAATCAAAGGAAATAAGTTTGGTACTACAACTCCAATTCCATTTAGAGATAGTGAATTTGGAATGACTGTAGATATTAGATGTTATGGTGAATATGTAATGGAAATTACAGATCCACTTGCTTTCTATCATTCATATGGTGGAAATATAGAAGAAGATTATGTAATCGATGAAAGTTTTAAAGATACATTCTTAGCTGATTTCTTACAAGCTTTACAACCTGCTTTAGCTAAAGTAGCTATGCAAAAAATATCTTATGATATGTTACCAGGAGCTGTAACTGAAATAAGTGCTGCTGTAAAAGAATGTTTACAAGATACTTGGGGATCTCAAGGTATAAATGTAGAAAGAGTATCAATTGCTAGTGCTACTCCAACAGAAGAATCTGCTGAAATGATTAAATCTGCTCAAGGAGATAGATTATATGCTATGAATCCTGCTATGCAAGGGGCTAGAGCTAATGCTGCTGCAAGTGAAGCTTTAGTTGAAGCTGCTTCTAATGAAGGTGGAGCTATGACAGGATTTATGGGAATGGGTATGCTTAACCAAGGTGGAGCTATGTTTGGAGCAAACATGTCTGCTCAAGCTCAAAACACAGAACCAATGAATACTATGAATGTTGTTGGCGGTGGAGTAGAAACTCCTGTTGCTGAAGAACAAAAAGTAGAAGAAACTAAACCAGAAGGTGTTGCTTGTCCTAATTGTGGAAATATAATAACTGCTAATTTCTGTACTGAATGTGGAACTAAAAAACCAGAAGAACCAAAAGAAAAATTCTGTACAAATTGTGGAGAAAAAGCAGATTCAAACGCTAAATTCTGCATGAATTGTGGAACTAAACTATAAAAGAATCGAAAGATTCTTTTTTTATTATTGTAAAAATCTAGTATTTATAATATAATTATATTGGTATGGTGAATGGAATGAATAGTTTTGAAATTATAAATGAAACAGAAGAAAATATAAAAGAATTAGAAGAAATAAAAAAGTTGGTTGAATTTGCTTTAAATTATAAACAAATACAAAACTCTATATTTAATATAATTATAGTAGATGAAGAAAAAATACAAGACATAAATAGAGATTATAGAAATAAAAATAGTGTTACAGATGTAATTAGTTTTGCTTTAGAAGATGATGATACTTTTATAGAAACTGATATGAGAATATTAGGTGACATTTATATATGTCTTAAAAGATGTAAAGATCAATCAATTGAATATGGACATAGTTTTTTAAGAGAGTTATCGTTTTTAACTATTCATGGATTACTTCATTTACTTGGATATGACCATATGAATGAAGAGGATGAAAAAGTAATGTTTAAATTACAGGAGATGATTTTAAATGAGTACGGAATTAAAAAATAAAATAAAAGAAATAGAAAAAGATTTAAAGAAAAGAAATTTAACTCCTAAATCAGTTTTTCAAACAATAAAGAATTCATTAAATGGTATTAGGTGTTATGCTAAAGATGGTAAAAGTATACTTTTATATGCTTTAGGAGTAATACTAGAAATAGTAATGGGATTCGTTTATAGAATAAATGGTTTAGAATGGATTTTAATTATATTTATGCTTGGATTTATACTTGCTGTAGAACTTATAAATACAGCTATAGAAGCAGCATGTGATGCTATATCAAAAGATTATAATCCTTTTATAAAGATAGCTAAAGATTGTGGTAGTGGTGCAACTTTCATAATAATCATAGTTGCTATATTACTTAATATAATAATTTTTTTACCAAAGATAGTTGCATTATTTTAATATTAGTGAGGTGAAAATATGAAAAGTGGTTTTGTTGGTATAATAGGAAGACCTAATGTAGGTAAAAGTACTTTAATAAATAGTATAGTAGGTAAAAAAGTTGCGATTACTTCTAATAAACCGCAAACTACTCGTAATATTATTCAAGGTATTTATAATGAAGATAAAGTTCAAATAGTATTTGTAGATACTCCAGGTATACATAAACCTATAAATAAATTAGGTAAAACTTTAAATAAACAAGCTTATTATAGTATAGATGATACAGATATAATATTATTTTTAGTTGATGCTTATGAAGGCTTAGGTAAAGGTGATATTTATATACTAGAAAAATTAAAAGATATAGATAAACCTGTAATACTAGTAATAAATAAAATAGATAAAATAACTCATGAAGAAATATTTAATAGAATAAATGATTATAAAGATTTATATGACTTTGATGAAATAATACCTGTTTCTTCTATTACTAAAAGTAATATAGATGATTTAATAAATACACTAAAAAAATATTTACCAGATACAATAAGATATTATGGAGAAGATAGTATTACTAATAAGTCAATAGATTTTTTAATGGCTGAAATAGTTAGAGAAAAAGTGTTTAATTTTACTGAAGAAGAAGTCCCACATTCAATTACATGTGTAACTGATAGTGTAGAAGTAGGTAAAACTAGTTATAACATTAGAATATCTATAATAGTAGATAGAGATTCTTTAAAGAAAATTATAATTGGTAGACAAGGTGAAATGATTAAAAAAATAGGTATAGAAGCTAGAAAAGATTTAGAAAAACTATTAAATAAAAATGTTTATTTAGAACTCTTTGTTAAAACTGTAAAAAAATGGAGAGAAAAAGAAAAATATCTAAATGAATTTGGTTTTAACGATTTTGAAAATTAATGTATAAAAAAAATAAATATTCCCATAATTAAATAGGTGATGCTATGAAAGAATTATTATGGGATTTATTTAAATCTACTGGAAAAGTAGAATATTATTTAAAATACAAGGAAGAAGTGAGAAAAGATGGAAAGAACAATTGAAATAGGTAAAAAATATAGACACTTTAAAGGTAACTTGTATAAAGTTATAGATATAGTAAATGATTCAGAATCTAATAATGATGAAGAATTTAAAAAAGTAGTTATATATCAAGCTTTATATGGAGATAATTTAAAATGGGCAAGACCCTACGATTTGTTTAATTCATTAGTAGATAGAGAAAAATATCCTGATGTAGAACAAGAATATCGTTTTGAGGAAGTTGATGAATAATAAAGTTATTGATGTAGAAGGTATTATAATAAATGTTAAAAATTATGGTGATACTAGTAAAATAATAGATATTTTAACTAAAGAATATGGTGTTATTGGAGTGATTGCTAAGGGATGTAAATCTATAAAAAGTAATTTAAGAAGTGTTACTGATAAATTAACTTATGCAACATTTACTATATACTTCAAAAAAGATAAATTATCAATACTTAGTGAAGCTAGTGTTATAAATAATTTTTCTAATATAAAAAAAGATATAGAAAAAATAAGTTATGCTAGTTTTTTAATTGATTTAACTAATCAAGTATATAAACAATGTGAAGATAGTAACTTATATGATTTACTTATTAGTTCTTTAATTAAAATAAATGATAATTTTAATCCGTTAATTATAACTAATATATTAGAACTTAAATATTTAGAATATTTAGGAGTAATGCCTAATTTAACTGGATGTAGTATATGTGGAAGTAAAAGCGTAGTTACACTTTCTAGTGATAAGGGTGGATATTTATGTAGTAAATGTCATACAAATGAACCTATTGTAAGTGATAAAGCAATAAAACTAGTTAGAATGTATACATTAGTAGATATAAATAAAATAGAAAAACTAGATATAAAAAAAGATGTTGTACATGAAGTAAATAATTTTATAGATGATTATTATGATAGATATACAGGTCTTTATTTGAAAAGTAAAACTTTTTTAAAAAATATAACGAGTGTAAAAAAATAAAGTGTTTTTACACTTTTTTGTTATAAAAAATAAAAATTAGATAATAATAAAAAAAAGATAAACTTATGAATATAAAGTTCAGTCCTTTAATAGAAATCCTTTAATACTTTGCTATTACTTATCCTAATTAAGTATAACACAATATTAAAAATATTTCTACATTATTTTTACACTATCCTCTAATAAAGTAAATTGCAAATTTGGTAGGATTAGTGATAAAATAGATTTACTATCTGATTTAATGGAACCCAAGAAATCAAGTTGCCAGACGTAGATTCCTGGATTTTTATGTAAATAAGATAGA
>CALVVM010000072.1 GCA_944363855.1 uncultured Bacilli bacterium | reverse complement strand
TCACGGTTTCATTTCCCTCTTCCTTTAATCTTTGTTTTAGCTTTCTCCAATACGATTGCTTATCTTTACTTTCAGATATTACTCCAACTATATCAACAACACTAATATAATATTTTTCATCTTCTTTGTCCCATACTGTTCTTATTGTTTCATTATTAAATATTTTATTAATTAGATGCATTTTATCCTGACTCATTTATAACCTCCTACTTCTTTTCAAATTCAGATAATTCTATTATATCTTCAAGACTTCCTACTCTTCTAAGATATTCTAAACCACCATCAACAGCTATACTTTTACAAGTACACCATTTAAAATCATGAACATGTTTAGACTCAATAATATCTTTACATTTTTTACATTGTATTTTATTTACTAATATTTTTTTATTGTTACTCATACATCATACCTACATAATCCATTACAACATCTTTTATACCTAGTTTTTCAGCATATAAAGATAGCTTAACGAGATCCTTATCCTTTCTTTTTATATACTCTTTAACACTATGTTTAATATGTTCCAAGTCCATTCTATTTTTAGATCTAATAATATCACATATACATCTTTCAACATCATATACTTTCACTTTATTACCCATAGGTGTTTCTATTTCAGTAAGACCAATTTCATAAATATCATTATCAACATAAAATACGTTATGCTTTCTTAAATGAACACTATTATAACTTCTTTTTGCCGTTATATCATACACATCATTTGGAGCCTTTATAAACAAACCATGAAAATATAAAGCTGTCATATGAGAATATATTACATTAGGCATACTTAAACCAAAAACATAATAATTATCTTCAATTTTATTAGTATCAATATAAATACCAGATGCTACTTTTTCAATAAGTCCTTTTTCTTGCATAATAGAAAGATACATTCTATGTATATCAAACATATCAAGTTCTTTTGAAGTGATATATCCATTATTTTTTTTCATAAGTTCTTCAATAATTTCAATATTACTTTTTTCTTTAAACTCTTTTATAGTTAATTTTTCCATACTATACCTCTTTTGACTTTTCTACTGAAATTATAACATATTCAGTAGAAAAGTCAAGTGTTCTGGTAGCATTTATTTATTCCCGACAGATTGTCGGGAGTTTTTAACTTCTCGCCAAGTTGGCACGAAGCAATATTGATAAATCCTTCAACTTCTGACCAAGATGAACAGAAGTTTTAACTTGTACCCAAGTTGAACACAAGTTGTAATTTAACTTGTGGACAATCTGGCCAAAAGCAAGTTTAACCTTTTCCCAATTTGGGAAAAAGTATATTTTTTATAACCTTGTAGCAAATTGCGATGAAGTTATACTTCCGACCATTTTGGTCGGAGGTTGACTTCGTATCTAATTTAGTATGAAGTTAATGATTTAGCTTCTGCACAAAGTGTGCTGAAGTATTTTTATTTTTAACTTCTACACAGAGTATGTCAAAGTCAAACTTCGTCTCAAGTTGGGACAAAGTTGTTTAGATTTACACTTCAGACCATAATGGTCTGAAGTTATTTAGTTTCCAACTTCTCGACATCCTGTCGCGAAGTTAGACTTGTGATATATACGAGTTTTAATTTTATGTACTATTCTGTGCAAATTGCACAGAATTTTTAAATCATGAATCTATAGAAAATTTCAATATTCTTATCTTTATCAATTTCAATTTTATCAATTAATGTTTGCAAAAGTTCTCTAGTAGGTTTCTTTATATCAATTAGTTCCCTTATTCTCTTTTCATATTCTTCTAATTCTTTCGTCTTGACGCTTTCTTTTTTAGTATTTTTATATCTTTCTAAATCTAATTGAGCTTTATTTAAAAGTCTTTCTGTTTCCTGAGATAATCTTTTATAAGTAACATCTGAAATATTACCTTTAAATTTATCTTCATATAACATATCAATTTTTGAGATATATTCTTTTATCTTATTTTCTAAATATCTTATCTTTTCTTTATTATTTTCTTTCTTACTATTTTTATCCGCTATTTCCTTTGACAATATTTTAGAATCAATTTGCTTAATATAATTTTTACAAGTCGTTCTTACTACTTCAAGTAAAGCTTCTTCTAATTTATCATAAGGCATAAAATGTGGTTCACATAATCTTCTTCTTGGATCTCTTGCGTATTTATTACAATTAATAGTCCAATAATTATGATTCTTTCGGTAAGTAATAGTTAATGCATTTCCACATTCTTTACAAAATAGTAAATTTTCAAATAATCTCTTTTCTCTATTACTAACACTTACATTAGTTCTTTTAACATTACCTTGTATTCTTTCAAAAGTCAGTTTATCAACTAATGGTTCATGTGTTCCAGGAACTATATCCCAATTACTTTTAGGAAGAGCTTTCTTCTTTTTAGATTTATAATTTACTTTAGTCTGTGTACTTTGAACCATATCTCCTGTATACATTCTATTTTTTAATATCTTTTTTACTGATGATATAGTCCATTGTTCGTTATATCTCATTTTAGAATTAGGATTTTTACGTTTTAAACTACTAGGTGTTTTAATTTTATTATCATTTAAATATGAAGTTATATCAGATAATCCTACTCCATTAGCAGCCATTTCAAATATTTTTTTAACCACTGGCGCATATTCTGGGTCAGGTATTAAATGTCCTTTTTCTTTTGGGTCTTTCATATATCCATAACTAGGATTACTTCCAATAAACTTTCCTTTCTTTCTTTTATCATTTAAAACACTGCGAATTTTAATAGAATTTTGCCTACTATAATAATCATTACAAGCAATTATAAACGTTGATGAATCATTACTTGCTTGATTAATTGCACTATCATAGTTTTCTTGTAATGATATAAATCTTATATCATTTTCTGGAAAAAAGTTTTCAATATAATATCCTGTCATAACATGATCTCTACCTAATCTTGATAAATCTTTTACTATAACTAAATTTACCATTTTATTTTTAATATCTTCAATCATTTTAGTAAAT
>CALVVM010000071.1 GCA_944363855.1 uncultured Bacilli bacterium | reverse complement strand
TCACTATCTCAACTTCACACCAGAAATTCTTGCTTTTTTTCAAAACTTCACACTAGAAATTCTTGCTTTTTTATTTTTCGCATCTATTTTTATAGAATTTTACTTCACACCAGAAATCCTAGACCCTATAATTCTACATTGTGATATACATTTTGTACATCATCTACTTCATCTAACATAGTAAGTAATTTATTAAACGTATCTAAATCTTCACCAGTTAATGTTACCCTATCTTTTGGAAGTAAACTTATTTCATCAACAGTAAACTCAATATCATTTTTAATACCTAATATTGCTTCTTTAATTTTAAACAAGTCATTAGGATTACCATATATTAAAGTATTGCCATTATCATTTTCCATATCAACGAAATCAATATCATTCATAATTAGTGCATCCATAATAGCTTCTTCATCAATACCATTAAAACCTACTACACATAAGTTATCATACATATAAGCAACACTACCCATAGCACCCATTTTAACTTTACATTTATTAACTACAGTTCTAACATCACTTACACTTCTATTAACATTATCTGTTAAACATTCTACCATTAATGTAGATCCATTTGGGCCAAATAACTCATAAGTTACTACTTCATAATTTTCTCCAGCACCACTATTTACTTTATCTATAGCTCTTTTTATTACATCACCAGGTACTTGTTCTTTTTTAGCTTTTTCAATTAGTCTTTTTAAAGCTGGATTTCCTTCTGGTGTAGTACCACCATTTTTAGCTACTTGATATATTTCTTTAGCATACATTCCATATAATTTACCTTTAGCTGCTCCTGTTTTAGCTTTAGCAGCTGCTATATTTGGAAATCTTCCCATGATTATTTTTCCTCCTTATTAAAATCACCATTTTGTGCTTTTTTTAAAGCATCATGTGCGGCTATTTGTTCTGCTTCTTTTTTACTATGAGCAGTTCCCTCACCATATACTATATTATCAATTTTTACTTCTACTGTAAATGTTTTATCATGTGCAGGACCAGTTTCATCTATAACAACATATTCTAAACTCTTTTTATCTGTTTGAACTAATTCTTGTAATACAGATTTATAATCATCAAAGAAATCAACTGTTTTATCTTCAATAATTGGTATTATGTGTTTATAAATAAACTTCTTAACTTCTTCAAAACCTAAATCTAAATACATAGCTCCCATAAATGATTCAAATATATCAGCGACTATTGCTTTTCTATATTTACCACCACGTTCTTCTTCACCATGTCCAAGTCTTAAGTATTCATTTAATCCTAGTCTAGATGAATATTCGAAGTTAGCATTCTCACATACATAATGACTTCTATACTTAGTCATTTTACCTTCTTCGTGTTCAGTATTTTTATATAAATATTCACTTATTACAAGTTCAAGTACTGCATCTCCTAAGAATTCTAATCTTTCATAACTCTTGACATCATTCTCATTTGCATAACTAGTATGAGTTAAAGCTCTTTCATATAATTTAACATTTTTATAAGGTATTTCTAATTTTTCTAATAATTCCATTTATACCACCCATACCATTATATCAAAAAATTATAAAAATAGAAATTCTTATTTTACTTTTTATATATTTTTTAGTATAATTAAAGTGGTGTTAAAATGAAATATATACTAATAGGTTTAATTAGAGGATATCAATTACTACCATTTAAGTCTCATCAAAGTTGTAAATTCATACCTACTTGTTCTAATTATGGTATTGAAGCAATTAAAACTTATGGTAGTATTAAAGGTACATATCTAACTATTAAAAGAATAATAAGGTGTAATCCACTAAGTAAAGGTGGATATGATCCTTTAATAAAGGAGAATGTTTATGAAAAAAATTAAAATATTATTAACCACAATTATATTACTAGGATTAACTGGATGTTTAAAAAAAGATTCAATGGATGATATAAAAATAGTTACATCTTCATATCCTATTGAATATGTTGTTAATGAACTTTATGGAGAACACAGTACTATAACTAGTATTTATCCTAAAGATGGTGAAACTATTAACTTTGAAGTTACTGATGTTTTACTAGAACAATATATGGATAATCAACTTTTTATATTCAATGGATTAACAAAAGAAAAACAATATTTAGATAAAATGACAAAAAACAATAAAGAATTAAAACTAATAGATATTGTTGGTAAAGATATAAAAGAAGAAAATATTAACTCTGTTGAAGAATTATGGTTAGATCCTAATAATTTACTTACTATAGCAAACAATATAAGAAAAGGTTTTAAAGGATATATTGACAGCACTTATTTAACTAACGAAATTGATAATAATTATGAAAATTTAAAAATTAAATTAACTGGTTTGGATGGTAAGTACTACTCTACTGTGAAGAACGCTACTAACAATACTATTATTGTAAGTGATGATGCCTTCTTATTTTTGGAAAAATACGGAATTAATGTTATTTCTATAGACCCAGATACAACTAAAGATAAAACTATTAGTGAAGCAAAAAATTTACTATATAATGGTACTTGTAAATATTTATTCATAAAATATTTACAAAATGATGAAGTTATAAATAATTTCATAAATGAAACTGGAGTACAAACTTTACAACTATACACTATGACTAACTTAAAAGATTTAAATATAGAAAAAAATAACTACATTACTCTAATGAATCAAAACTTAGAAACGTTAAAATTAGAAATATATAAATAAAAAAGAAGAATTAATTTTCTTCCTTTTTATTTTTCATTAATAAGATTCCAAATACAACTATAAAAGGAGTTAAAATAATCCCTATACTTTGGAAAAACTTATTATTTATTGTAAGCATTATTTCACATATAAATATTAAACTGAATAATGTCCAAAAACAGTTCTTCTGCTTACTTATAAACTTTTTCATAATTTCCTCTTTTCTTTGGACAAGATGTATTATAACACACTTCAAGAAAAAAGTAAAATCATTTATTACATATATTTATTCATAGATTTCATCATTTGATTAACTTGCTTTTGACTTGGAGTTCTACCCATTTGCATCATCATAGCTTTAATCATTTGTTCATTTATAGGAGGATTTTGTTTTAAATATTTTTTCATATAAAATCTAGCTAAGAAAAATCCTAAAACTGCTCCTACTATTAGTCCTATTAATATATATAATATATCCATCCACATATTAACCATCCTTTCAATAATAATATTTTACTATATTATAACTTATTTTTCAAGTAAATTTATCTCTTAACCAAAAATATTCATTAGTATCAAAATTACATATAAAAATATTTTTATTATAAATATAAAATATACAAAGTATTTCTTTTAAATATTTATCATTATTTATCACACAACAACTTTTTCTAACTTCAAAATAATTATATTTATCTAAAAAAAATTTATTATTTTTAAATTTTAAATTTGTTTTAGTTTTTATATAATGCTTTAATGTTTTTACATCAAATAAATTACAAATATTATAATATAAACTTATTCCATAACTATAATTTTCTTTATGCATAGTCTTTAATTTATAAAGTATATCAAACAAATATTCTTTATTATTTTTAAAATAATTATCTTTTATTATAAATAAATAGTACATACATCTCACCTAATTTATTATAAAATAATTTATTTAAAAAAAATGTAGAAAAAAAGAATATCAACAAGATATTCTAATTTGGTTTAACATTTCCAAGTAATACTTCTAATGTAGATTTCTCATCTATCTTAGTTCCTGCTTTTATACTTTGACTAGCAACATATCCATATCCATCAAATGAATAATCCATACCTATAAACTCACATAATTTTATAACATCATATCTAGACCAACCACTTATATTTGGCATTGCATAATTGTTACTATTAGTAAGTAGAAATATTTTATCACTAGATACAACTGTTGTATTTTTAGATGGATATTGATTAACTACTCTATTTCCATCACCTATAACAACTACATCTAATCCTTTTTCTTTTAACATTTCTTTTACAGGCGCTACATCCTTATTAGTATAAGAAGATAATTTATAAGATATATCGTCCTCGCTATTGTTACCATCACTAAATATTTTTTTATATTTTGAAATATTTTCAACTAATTCTCTTATACTAGCTGGAAGAGCTAAATTAGCATTTTTCTTTGGCCTTTTAGCAGCCGCATAAATAATTATTTCTGGATTATCTTTAGGATACATAAGCCCTATTGATACTATATAATCATTACTTCCTGTTAAATATGATCCATTCTCAAATATTTGAGCAGTACCTGTTTTACCTATTATATCGAATCCTTCAATATAATATTTACTTCCTGTTGGACTATCCGGCTGAATAACACTTTCCATTAAATCTTTTATTTTTTTAATTGTACTCGAACTAACTAATTGTTCACTTTTTTCTATTTTAGTTTTAATTTGTTCATTAGTTTTATCGTTTACCATTTTACTGATTATATGTGGTTTAATCATAACTCCATTATTAGCAACTATTGTAAGTGCTTGAAGTTGCTGAATTGCAGTTGTTGAAATACCTTGTCCAAAGCCAGCAGACATCAATTCTGTTTCATATTTATAACTTATATTACCCTTTTCTTCATTAGAGAGTTCTATACCAGTTTTTTTATTAAAACCATAATTTTCTAAACAATTCATCAATTTTTCTCTAGACAAATAATCTTTAATAATATTTATTATAGCTACATTTGATGAATAACTAAATCCTGAATCATAACTTAGATAACCCCATCCTTTTTTATCCCAGTCACCAATTTTATAACCATCTTCAAACTCATATGTACCACTCAAATAAGTTTTTTCTCCATCGTACAAACCAGTTTCAATAGCACACATATAAGTATATATTTTCATAACGCTTCCAGGTTCATATGTATATGAAACTAATGGATTTTGATAAGTCATATTATCTGGTAAACTATTGGGATTATAAGAAGGAGTTGTTGCACTTGCAAGTATAGATCCATCTTTGGCATCCATTACAGTCACAATAGACCAATCTGGATTATAATCCTCTTGTATATTATTAATTGCAGTTTCAGCAAATCTTTGTATATTAGAATCAAGCGTTAAATAAATATCATATCCATCAGTTGAATTAACTCTTTCTTCTGGAGTATCTGGTATTTTTAATCCATGTTTATCTTGTTGATATTTTATGTATCCATCAGTTCCTTGTAATTTACTTTCATAATTACTTTCAATTCCTAGTTCACCTACAATTGTAGTATCCATAACACTAAAAGCATCATATCCAGTAACATTTATAACTATATTAGCTAAAGTTTCACCATATGTTTTTATTAATAAAATACTAGTACCCTTTTTTAAGCCCTTTACCTTAGTGTTACTAACTTCAACAATTTTATTATTAAATGGTTCAACAGTTATACCTTCATAATTATCAAAAAAATTATAATAATAATCATACAAATCGTATTCTTCACCAAGTTTTATATTTATTCTTGTATATTGTTTAGCATATCCAACTATATAAGAAGCAAAATCTCCATTCGGATAATACCTTTTTACTGTCTCATTAAAATCAATTCCAGGTAAATCTAACTCTTCTATAGCAAGTTTAGTTAATTCAGTTAAGTTTTTCCCCACATTACCAAACTCTACTTGTTTAGATTTTTTATTTAATCTTTCAAGTATGTATTCATAATTTTCTTCTCCAAGAATATTTGCAAGTTTAGTAGCAGTATATTCTTTATCTACTACGTGCTGTGGATCATTCTCATCATTAGTTCTTCCAGAATCAAGATAAGCAATAAGTGTATAAGATGATATATTTTGAGCAAGCACATTACCTTCAATATCATAAATAGTTCCACGTTCTGCAGTTAATATATCAGTTACTGTATTTCTATTAGCAGCAAATGTTTGCATATCTATTCCATATACTTTTTTAGATAACCCTAAATAGCATAATTGCATAAATAAAATTAACATAACTATAAAGAAAGTAATGAAACAAATAATGGGTGCATTCCACTTAGGACGCTTAGGTCTAATATTTTGATTGTCCATAATTACCTCCTTTTAGTATTCTACTATATATAATTATATCATTTAAATTTTTATAAGTAAATTAAAAACATATAAGTTTTTACTTATATGTTATTTTACAACTATAATATTTTCATTATTGTATGCAAGTCCCATCTCTTTTAAAACATTACTTAAATTTTCATATGAAGTAAGTTCGTTTACTTGCATTACTAAACTT
>CALVVM010000070.1 GCA_944363855.1 uncultured Bacilli bacterium | reverse complement strand
AAATAAAAATATAGAGGTATAATACCAACTATATTTCATTATTTTTATTTAAAATATAAAAAATCAATAAAATAGACATATGCTCTAAATTATTGATTTTATTTTTACTACTTTTTCAGCAGTCTCATTTAATCAATCATATTTTTATATTAACAACTTCAGGTAAAAAGACATTTATTATTCTAAAAGGAATAATTTTAATACCTGATGAAATTATAATTTCAGTATTACATATTTTTAAATTACCATAAGCATATTTAGGAAATAATTTTTTGTTTGGACTTATTAATCCATTATGTTTAAATATTTTTCTCATGCTTTTTGGTACTATCCCACCATGCATATGTCCACATAGTATTAAATCTATACTTATATTTTTTAATATTTCTTTATTACATATATTTATTGGTGAATGGCATAGTAAAATATTATAATATTTTTCATTGATTTTTAAATTATTTAAACATTTATAAAAATTATTATGTTTTATTTCTTTATAATATTGCATTGGAATAGTTAAACCTATAAAATTAATATTATCTATTGTTATATTTTCATTATCTAATAAATACACATTTTCTATATTAGATATTTTTTTTAATAATTCTTTATTTAATCCATATATCTTTCTATATTTTTTTATATAGAATTCATGATTACCTAAAGAAATTATCACTCTAGATATTTTAGTTAATTTTTTAAACCAATTTATAAACTCTTTTTCATCTTTTATTATTGATTTATCTGTTATATCACCTGGTATACATATATAATCAGGCTTTAATTTTTTTATATTATCTAATAGATTATTTAAAACTTTAATATCTTTTTTATCTTGATAGTGTAAATCAGATATTAAAACTATATTTTTATTTAATTTATTATCTATATTATAAAACTTATTTATTATTTTCATTTTTACCACAATACTTTCTTATAAATTCATCTTTATATTCAAGTATATTATCTTCTTTTATAGCTATTCTCAAATCTTCAGTTAATTTAGTTAAAAATCTAATATTATGTATTGAAAGTAATCTTTGTCCAAATGTTTCATTAGCAACTATTAAATGTCTAATATATGCTTTTGTATAGTGTTTACAAGCATAACAATCACAATTTTCTTCTATTGGCGTAAAATCTTCTTTGTATTTAGCATTCTTAATATTTATTTTACCACATCTAGTAAACGCATTACCATGACGAGCTATACGAGTTGGAAGCACACAGTCAAACATATCTACTCCCCTAATCACTCCTTCAATAATATCTAATGGATCCCCAACACCCATTAAATATCTTGGCTTATTTTCTGGTAAATAAGGTATGGCATAATCAATCATTTTATACATAGTGTCTTTACCTTCACCAACACTAGTACCACCTATACTATATCCATCAAAATTCATTTTAACAGTTTCTATCGCACTATACTTTCTTAAGTCTTCAAACTCTCCACCTTGAACTATTCCAAATAAAGATTGTCTTTCATTATTAAATACATCTTTACCACGTTTTGCCCAACGAAGTGTTCTTTCAGTAGATGCTTTTGCATATTCATAAGTAGCAGGATATGGTATACATTCATCAAAAGACATAGCTATATCACTATCTAATTTATTTTGTATTTTAATAGAAAGTTCTGGAGTTAAGAATAATTCTTTACCGTCTATATGACTTTTAAATCTGACTCCTTCTTCTGTTATATCTTTCTTTTTATTTTTTACTAAACTAAATACTTGAAATCCACCACAATCAGTTAAGATAGGACCATCATAGTTCATAAACTTATGAAGTCCACCAGCTTTATCAACTATATCTTCTCCAGGTCTAAGCCATAAGTGGTATGTATTTGAAAGGATTACTCCACTACCCATTTCTTTTATTTCTTCTGGAGATAATGTTTTTACTGTCGCTTGTGTTCCAACAGGCATAAACATTGGTGTTTCAAATGTTCCATAATTTGTATGTAGCAAACCATATCTAGCTTTAGTTTTTGTATCATTATTTAATAATTCATATTTTATTTTCATGCGTCACTTCCTTAAACATGTTTATTATAGCACCTTCCCTAAAATAAGTAAACGATTTGACTTTTCTTTATTTTAAAGTATAATATTACTCGTTGAAGGAGGAATATTATGAGAAAATACCCAGATCACTTTGGTTATCAAATAAGTTATAAAGTAGACATAGATTCATTTTATAAAAACTTAAACGGAACTAGTTTTAGAGGTTTAGATTCTAAAAAGTTATTAACTTTAAAAGCAACTTCAAAACCTTTAAATGGGTTTTATAACAACGATAATATGCCATATAATAAAGTTAGTAGATATGTTAAAATAATGAATCGTATTAAAACTAATCCTAAAGGATATGGTGTTACTAGTGAAGCAGAAAAATATTTATTATTTATGTTTTCTATAGATCCTAGTTTTGAAGCAGCTAAAATACATGGTGAGTGTAATAAGATAGATGAAACTAAAGAAAAAATGCAAAATTATTTTGGAATATATGATAGAAGATTGATTATATTAGAAAATTATTTTATAAAGCATTTCTTAAGTGAGAAAAAAAGAAATGAAATAAATGAAGAAATAGAAAAAAGAGTATTCAAATAATACTCTTTTAGTTTGTAATAAACTCTATAAACTTATCTAAATTCATTCTTCTAGAACCTTTAACATATATATAACTATTACTTGTTTCTTTACTTTTAAAATATTCTATAAGTTCTTCTACATTATTAAAATGTTTTCCCTTTATATATTTTGAATAATTACCTACTGTATAAACATCTTTTTCTTTTAATTTTTTTATTTTCCTATTTATTTTTTTGTGTATTTTTTTAGAATGTTTTCCTAATTCTAGTATATCTCCTATTATTACTACCTTTTTTTCTTTTATGTTTTTTAAATAATTAATCCCACCTACTACAGATTCTAAACTTGCATTATAACAATCATTTATTAATATATTATTCTTTAATTTTATTAGATTCATTCTTTTATCAGTTAATTTAAAATTTTTTATCTTATCTATTATAGTTTCAATATCTATACCATATGTTAAGCAACACTTAATAACTAATAATATATCAGTAATAAAATGTTTTCCTGGATTATTAAATATTATTTTATATTCTTTATCTAAATAAATATTAAATGTTATATAGTTTATATATCCTTTTATATTATAAGCTTTTAATTCATTATTCTTACTTAATCCACATTTATATCCAAATATTTTCTTTAAATACTTATCATCACCATTTAATATTAATTTTTTATCTTTCATTCCATCTATTACACTTAATTTTTCTTTAAATATATTTTTTCTTGTTTTAAAATATTCTAGATGAGATGACCCTATATTAGTTATAATGCCAATATTAGGTTCACACATCTTAGATAAATAACTTATCTCCCCTAAATGATTAGTTCCTAACTCCATTACTATAATCTCTATATTTTCATTTAATTTAAATAAAGTATCAGATACTCCTATTAAATTATTTTTATTACCTTCATTTTTTAACACATTATATTTACTACTTAATATATAACTTAATAAATCTTTAGTAGTTGTTTTACCATTAGAACCTGTAATAGCAATCAAAGGTATATTATATTTTCTTCTTATATATCTACCTAATAATAATAAAGTTTCTTTTATATCTTTAACTTTTATACATTTATCATTTATATTATTTTCTACTATACAAGCGAGTGCACCTTTTTCTAGTGCTTCTATTACAAAATCTTCACCATTATAATTATTACCTTTTAGAGCAATAAATACATCACCTTTATTTAGTTTTCTAGTATCAGTTTTTATTTCATTTATTACTTTTTCACTATTTATAACACTAGTTCCTCTTATAACTTTTATTAACTCATTTAAAGTCATAATACCACCATTATAATATATGAAAAGAGTTGATATAAATCAACTCTCTCTAAGAAAACCTACCGCTAGCTGTAATAACGGTAGAGAAAGGAACTATTAACGTTAAGTTAATAGCAATGAAATAAAGAATTTACATTACTGGATCTCTCCAGCAATTACATTGTAACACACTTAAAAAATAATTTCAAGAGTTTTTATACTTTTTGTTAATCCTTTTTTAAAATGTCACCATATCTTTAGTTAAAATGTCACCACTAAGTTTTATAATTTCTTTATAAGCAAATCATTGATAATAGGCAGTAATAACTCGTCATACTTGCTGTAATATCT
>CALVVM010000069.1 GCA_944363855.1 uncultured Bacilli bacterium | reverse complement strand
TGGATCATAGCCTAAAGCTTCAGCAATTTCTTTTAATTTATACTTATGAGATATTCCGTTAGATATAACTTTTCTTTGTTCAAATGTCAAATGTTTCCATGATTTCATTTTTCATTCCTCCTTTTTGTCAAAGAAACATATATATTATACTACTATCATACTTATTTCAGTTTTTTATCATAAAACGGAATTCCAAATAAAAATTAACTTTTTGTCAACTTTCATAAATATATAATATATTTTTTTAAATATTTATGATAAAATGTATATAGGTGAATTTTATGAAACAATTAACTCGTACAGAACTTAGAAAAAATATAATGACAATACTTTATCAAATAAATGTATATGAATTAAATAAAATAGAATTTAATGTTGAAGATGTTATAAAGGAAGTAAATCCTATAGATAATGAGTTTGTTAAAGATGTAGTTTATGGGGTTATTACTAAAAAAGAAGAATTAGATAGTCTAGCTAACACATACCTAAATAAATGGACTATAGATAGATTAGGTAATACTGACCAATCAATACTTAGAATGTCTATTTATGAATTATTATATACTAAAACACCTGAAATAGTAGTTATAAATGAAGCTATCGAATTAGCTAAACTTTATAGTGATGACGATGTTAAAAATATGATAAATGGAGTTTTAGATAAAATATATAAAAATAAGGTAGATAACCATGAATAATAAATATTTAACTGTAAGTGCGATAAATAGATATTTAAAGGCTAAATTTGATCAAGATGATAATTTAAGAGTAGTGTTTTTAAAAGGAGAAATATCTAACATTAAATACCACACAACAGGACATATTTATTTTTCTATTAAAGATGAAACTAGTAAGATAAATGCTATTATGTTTTCTAGTAATGCTAAAAAATTATTATTTAAACCTGTAGATGGTTCTAAGGTACTCGTTACTGGTAGAATTAGTGTTTATGAAGCAACTGGTGGTTATCAAATATATGTAGATGAAATGTTAGAAGATGGTATAGGTAATTTATATATTGCTTTTGAAAAATTAAAACAAGATTTAAGTAAAGAAGGTTTATTTGATCAAAAATATAAAAAACCAATACCTAAAATACCTAATAGAGTAGGTGTAGTTACTGCTTCTACTGGAGCTGCTATTAAAGATATATTATCTACTATAAAAAGAAGATATCCTATATGTGAAGTAATACTTTTTCCATCACTTGTACAAGGAGATAATGCTAAAGAAGATATTGTAAAAAATATTAAACTTGCTGAAAATTATAATTTAGATATTTTAATTGTCGGTAGAGGTGGTGGCTCTATTGAAGATTTATGGCCTTTTAACGAGGAAATAGTAGCTCGCGCTATATTCGATTGTTCTATACCTGTTATAAGCGCGGTAGGTCACGAAATAGACTTTACAATAGCTGATTATGTTGCAGATATGCGTGCTCCAACACCAACAGGAGCTGCAGAAATTGCTGTGCCTAATATTAGTGATTTAATAAATAATATAAGCAATTTAAAAATTAGATTAAATGAAGGTATAAATAAAAAAATAAATTATCAAAAATTATATTTAGATGCTATTAAAAATTCATATGCAATTAAAAATCCTTTAATTATGTATGAAAATAAAAAGCAAAAATTAGATATATTAATAGATAATTTAAATAAAACATTATTAAAAAAATATGATAATGCTAAACATAAATTTGAAATATTAAAAAATAATTATATATTAAATAATCCTAATTTATTATATAAAGATAAAATGATTAAATTAGATAATTTAATAGAAAAATTAGAACTTATAAATCCATTAGGTGTTTTAAAAAGAGGATATTCATTAACTTATATTGATAATAAAGTATTAAAAAATATTAAAGATGTTAAGGCTAATGATAATCTTATAATAAAATTACACGATGGAGAAATCAATACAACTGTAATAGATGTAAAGGAGAATTAATATGGCAAAAGAAAAAACTTTTGAAGAAAAATTAAAAGAATTAGAAACTATAGTTAATGAATTAGAATCAGGAGAAATTGATTTAGATTCATCTATAGAAAAATATACAAATGCTATGAAACTTGTTAAAGAATGTGATGAAAAATTAAAAAATGTTGAAGAACAAGTAAACAAAATTGTTACTGAAAATGGTTCATTAGAAGAGTTTGAAGTAGAATAATAATTGTTAGGGTGGTTTTGTGACAAATAAAGAAATAGAAAAAAATACTTAATTTTTTAGATAATGAAAAATTAGAAGATCTTAAAAGATATTTATTAACTGAGAAAAAGAGAAATAATAATATTTTGAGACAAAAGGCATTTGAAAAATATTTAACTACTAACATTTTCGGACTTGATGGTTCAACTTTACCTTCAATATATATTGGTAGTAAAGATAATGTTCAAATATTTACTAATTTTGCTAGTATATACATATTAAATAAAAATTTTTTAAATATGGAAACAAGTTATTTATCTTTTGAAAAAAATAAAGCAAGAAAAACTTCGCACAGATATAAATTAGTATCAAAAGAAGAAATGAATGAATATGTTAGTAAATTTGAAGAAAAATTAGGTTTTAATCAATTTGATATATTATCAATGGAATGTTAGTCTGTATTAGCCATCACTCGATATGATGTAGAATATTATGATGAAATAAAACAAAAAAAAATAATAGAAATATTTAAAAAAGTTGAAATAGATACAGCTGATATTTTATTAGATAATCCTAAATATACTATTTATAATGATAAAATGCCCATTTTAAAAGCTGAAGGTGAAATTGGTAAAGCATATATAATTGGATGTAAAAAATAATAAGAATACCTTTTTGGTATTTTTTTCATTTATAAAATATTTCAATTTTTTCATAATATAAATGGTAGTCTAAGAAGGAGTTGCTTTTATGTTTTTTAAAAAATTTAAAAACTTAACTCTAGCTTTATTTCTAACTATATATATTATTCCACAAACTATATTAGCTTATTCAAAAGAGATTATTGCAAGTGGAGAAACTGTTGGTATTAAACTTGAAACAGATGGAATACTAATAGTAGGATCATATGAAATAAATGGCCATAATTCTTTAGTTGAAGCAGGTTTAAAAACTGGCGATATAATAAATCAAATAAATAATAAAGATGTCAATACTGTTGAAGAAATGGTTAATATAATAAGTAATTGTAATTGTGATAATTTAAAAATAGTATATGAAAGAGAAAATAAAACTAAAAAAACAACTCTAAATCTTTATGAAGATAAAGGTGTATTAAAAACAGGATTATATGTAAAAGATTCAGTATCAGGTGTTGGAACTTTAACATTCATAGATCCTAATACTAAATATTTTGGAGTGTTAGGACATGAGATTGCCGATACAACAACTGGAGAGATTATAGATATCGAAAGTGGTACTATATTTGATTCTAAAATTACTGGAATAACTAGAAGTAGTGATGGAAATCCTGGTGAAAAGAATGCTTTACTTTATAGTGAGAAAGTAGAAGGTGAAGTATATGAAAATACTAATAAAGGTATTTTTGGTAAATATACAAGTAATTTTGATACATCTAAACTTTATAAGGTAGCTAGTATTGATGATATAAAAATAGGAGATGCCAAAATCCTGACTGTATTAGATGGTGTAGAAGTTGGAGAGTTTTCTATTAAAATAACATCAGTAAACAAAACTAAGGATAAGCTAAAAAATATCCAATTCGAAATTACAGACGAAACTTTACTTGATAAAACAAATGGTATAGTTCAAGGAATGAGTGGCAGTCCTATAATTCAAAATAATTATATAGTTGGTGCAGTAACACACGTTGTAGTAAACAATCCACATAAAGGTTATGGAATATTAATAACAAATATGTTAGAAGAAGCAGAAAACTAGATTAATTTCTAGTTTTTTTTGTATAATATATATGTGATGTTATGAAAAAGAGATTTAAAAAAATATATGTAGAAATAACTAATTCTTGTAATTTAAATTGTGATTTTTGTATAAAAAACAAAAGAGATAATAAGTTTATAAGTATTGATGAGTTTAAATTGTTATTAGACAAAGTAAAAGATTATACTAGTTATTTATATTTTCATGTGTTAGGAGAACCTTTACTTCATCCTAAAATAAATGAATTAATAGATATAGCTAGTGATAATTTTAAAATAAATATTACAACTAACGGTTATCTCATAGATAGAATAAAAGATAATAAAAATATAAGACAATTAAATATATCTCTTCATAGTTTTGATGATAAATATAATATAAGTTTAATTGATTATTTAAATAATATTTTTGATACAGTAGATAAATTAGTAGATAATAATACTTATATTTCTTTAAGATTATGGGTTAAAAATGAATATAATAATAAAATTATTGATTATATAAATAATAGATATAATATTAATATTAAATACGATGTAGAACAATTTACAATAAACAATTATATTTTTATAAATAATTTTCACGAGTTTATATGGCCTGATTTAAATAATGATACATACGATGAGATTGGTACTTGTTATGGCTTAATTGATCATATAGGAATACTTGTAGATGGCACTATAATACCATGTTGCTTAGATAGTGAGGGAATTATTAATTTAGGTAATATATATGAAAATAATTTAAATGAAATATTAAATAGTACTAGAGTTAAAAATATGATAAATAATTTCAAAAATAATAAAAAATGTGAAGAATTGTGTAAACACTGTAAGTTTATAGGAAAATAATACATAATAACAAGGGTGAGATTATGGAAATAATAACAAAAACTATAGAAAATGATTTAGAATATTTAAGACAAATATCAAAACCCGTAGATTTTAAAAATGATGATTGGAAAGAAGCAGTAAAAGTACTTGATGAATATTGTAAAAATAGTGATACTGTTATGGCAATGGCATCTGTACAATTAGGAATACCACTTAGATTAGTTTATTTAAAAAATACTGATTTAGAAAAATTAGATGATATATCTTTTAATGAATCTAGAATATTAATTAATCCTAAAATAATAAGTAGAGAAGGATTAACTAGATATTATGAAGCATGTGCTTCTTGTTTAGATAATATGGGATTAGTAGAAAGACCATATAAAATAAAATTAGAATATTTTGATGAAAACAAGAAAAAACATACTAAAACATTTAAAGGATTTGAATCTACTGTTTTATCACATGAAATGGATCATTTAGATGGTATATTACACATAGATAAATCTATTGAACTTTATCAAATGAATAGAGATGAAAGAAAAAGATTTAGAGATACTCATCCATATGAAATTATAAGAAAAGATGGAGAGTTTATTGAAAATAAATAATTATATGTTATAATTTTTTATAGGAGGTATGTTATGAAAAATATGATTCAAGAATTTAAAACTTTTATTTCAAGAGGAAATGTAGTAGATCTTGCTGTAGGTGTTGTTGTAGGTAATGCTTTTAAAGATATAGTTAATTCAATAGTAGACAATATTATAATGCCAATAGTGGGAATCTTAATAGGTGGTATAAACTTTACTACTTTATCTCTTAGAGTGTGGGGAGTAGATGTTAAGTTTGGATTACTTTTACAAAGTATAGTTGACTTCTTTATTATTGCATTTTGTATATTTATGGCTATTAAAGTTATAAATAAATTAAGTCGTAAAAAAGAAGAAAAAAAAGAAGAACCTAAAGTATCTGTTAAAAGTGATGAAGTAGTACTTCTAGAAGAAATAAGAGATTTATTAAAAAAAGAAAATAAAAAAACAACTAAATCTAGATAGTTGTTTTTCTTAAGCAAAAATTGCAAGTACACTAGTTGCTAACATAGCTACTATTAAAATTAATATTACTATTTTTTCTACTGTTAATTTGTATTTCTTTTTGTTGTTTTTCTTTGACATTTTAAACACCTCAATACCATTATAATATATTTTAAATAAAATTGGAATAAAAAAATATTTGCTTAATAGTATTAAATAGGTGATAGAGTGAAAAAAATAATGGACAAACTATTTAATTTAGTAAGATTTGATAAAAGATATGTATTATTTTGTTTAATATTAGTTATTATAGGAATAGTATGTGGTTCTTTATTTATAGTAATATTAAATAGTAGTGATAAAAGTTTAGTGATAGAGTACATAGAAACTTTTATTGATACCATAAAAAATAATAATTTTAATTATATAGATACTTTAAAAAACACTTTAATTATAAATTATTTAGTCATAGTTATAATATCAATATTAGGATTTACTTATTTTTTAGTGCCTTTAAATATTTTAATATTATTTTATAAATCTTTTGTTATAGGTTTTAGTTTATCTAGTTTTATATTAGTTTATAAAATTAAAGGATTATTATTAAGTATTGTCTATATATTCCCACATCTAATTATAAATATACTATTATTTAGCCTTTTAATAGCCTTTACACTTAAATTATCAATAAAAATGATTAACTCTATTATAAAGAAGAAAGACATTAATATGAGAGTTTATTTTAATAAATATTTATATACCGGATTATTTATATTTATAGTATTAACTATAACAAGTTTATATGAATCATTTGTCACTCCATATTTACTTAAATTAGTTGTAAATATATTATAACAATTCTAATTTAGTTTACCCTTACTTTACACTTGACAATTGACAATATTGTGATAAAATTATATTAGGAGGGTACAAGATGAAGACTAAATTAGCCGATTTATTACACGAACTAGGAATATCAAAGGTGAAGCTTGCTAAATTTTTAGGAGTTTCTAGACAAATGATTTATAATTATTTAGAAATGGATGATATAAATAAATGGCCTAAAGATAAAAAAGTTTTATTATTTAATTTATTAGATATTAAAGATATAAAAGATATAGATAAAATTAAAGTTGATACTGATTATATTACTTCAGTAGAAATGAGATTAAATAGTTTGTGTGATGGAAAAAATGAAGATAATAGGGGAGTTACTAGTGATATTTTAAACGGCATCAGTCCTAAGAATCAAGAATTATTTATAGGTATAATGGATCTTGTAAAAGAATATCTAGAAGATTCTGGAAAAGAAGGAAGAGATGTAGTTAATTATTTCTATCATTATTTACAAGCTATGAATAATACTAAAGAATTAAAATATATACTTGCTTATGTAGCTAAAGAAACTGGTTTTGAGAAACCTATGGAATTTGTGTTTGAAGAAGATGAACAATTTATATTTGAAAGTGTTATGTTTTCTGCAATGGTATTATATAGAAGTGGCAAAGCTTCTAAAAGTAAATTAGCAGAATCTCATAGAAGATTTGTTAATCAAATAGAACAAAAAATTGAAGAAAAATTAAGTAGAACTATGGAACTTAATAATATTAAAGTTCAAGCACTTAAAGAACTTGGATATACTGAAATAAATGAAAATAATGCTACTGAAGTATTTGAAAAGATTGCTGAGATTCAATCTAGAAAGACAGCATTTAAAAAAATAGATTGACAATAGTTCAGTCTATTTTTTTGATACTCCCCCTACTTTGTTATTTTAAAAAATAGGGGAGCTGCAATCAAAAATTGAAATTGAGATGATTAACTCTTCACTAAATCATTTTTCGATTGCATAGAATGCGTTTGATATAATATATTATAAAAAGTATAATAATAAAAAAATAATTTTTTTAAAATAAATTATAATTTTTAAAATTGATTGTATCTTTGTGGGAGTTTGAACAATCATCACGACTTAGATGTAAGCGTTCTATGTGAGAAAATAAAATTTTATTTGAAATTAAATGGATAATTAACTATTAAATTAGCTAAAGCATAATTTCCTACAATGTATATTATGTTAACTTCTTATGAGTAGTTAATATATATTATAATTAGTATTAGATTTTTATTTTCTTTTATACTATCTATTATTCACTACTGTTCTACTTGTATCAGTTAGTTAAAGTTCTATCAGGACAACTTTCTACTTCACTTACACTATCCTAATAAAAAAATAAATAAAAAATGTATATATTACTCTTTTTAGTAAATATTATAAATGGGTGATTTAAATGAAAAAGAATAAAAAAGCAGATATGAATAAAAGTAATAGCATGAATAAAATGAATGCTAACGCTAATTCAAATTCTTCTAGTGCAAGATCTAATAATAGTAATGCTAGATCTAATTCTAATATGGATTGTAAATAACCCACATAAAAAGAGATTATTATTTAATCTCTTTTTTGTTTATATTCTTTTAAAGCCAATGATATTTGATCTGGACAAGATGTATTTTTAAAACCGCATCTAATACCATCTAACTTATCTATAACATCATCTATTTTTTGATTCTGTACAAGTGCTCTAACTCCTAAACTATTTCCAGGACAACCACCTATTACTTTTATATCAATAATAGTATCGTTTTCTATTTTAAATATCATTTTTGATGAACATACACCTTTTGGACTATATTCAAATATTTCCACTCTATCACTTCCCTACTACATTTTATTTAAAGAAATCTCTTTTATTAAATCCAGCTGTCATAAATCTCCAAACTGCTTTTCTAGTTGTTAACCATTCAATTTTAGCATTATTTTTAGTATTTTTTAGCATTCCATTAACTAAAAAGTTAGCTACTACATCAGGATAATCACCTAGTATATTATATACTTTTTTAGTTTTTTCTGATAAATTAATTTTTTCTTTATCTCCTAATGCATTAGTTATAAAATCAGTAATCATAATACCAGGACTAAGTTTTCCAACAATAACATTAGTCTTTCTTTCATCCGCTTCTTTAGCGAGTGCTTCTGTAAAATATGTTATAGCTCTTTTACTTGTACCATAAATAGATAAACCTAACATTTTAGCATCGTTTGATCCATATCCTTCTATATTATAAATAGCGCCACTTTTTTGCTTAATCATTTCTTCCATTACTAATTTAGAACCTATAATAGCACCTTTTAAATCTACATCAAGTACTAAATCTATTTCTCTTTCAGTTAATTCCCATATTGGTTTTTCTGGTTGATTAACTCCAGCATTATTTATCCATATATCAATATTATTAAATTTTTCCTTAGTAAAGTTAATTAAATTCGTTATATCATTAGATTTAGTAACATCACATGTATATATGTCTACGTTAGAATTAGAATCTATTTTTTCTAATTCTTGTTTAGCTAACTTTAATTTATCTAAATTTAAATCACTAATAACAACATTTAAATTATTTTTTCTAAATACTTTTGCCATTTCTAAACCTAATCCTCTGGCACTTCCAGTTATAACTACAGTTTTCATGTACCATACTTTATTTAATTTCATTTTAGCATATTTCATCCAAATAGTAAATGATTTAAAATCATTATAAAAGAGCCTATTATAAAATATATTATTGTATTTCTTTTGTTATAATAATAAGCTTCTTTATAAAGTTCTTTTATAGATATGTTTATCATCATTCCTGCAATTATAGAATAAATAAATCCTAACATAATATCATTAACAAATCTAGATAAAAATAAATATGAAATTATTGCACCTAATGGTTCTGACATACCAGATATAAATGTATAAATAAATGATTTTAACTTACTATTAGTTGAATAATATATAGGTATACTTATAGAGATACCTTCTGGAATATTGTGAAGAGCTATAGCTATTGTAAGTATAACTCCTAATTTAGTATTATTAGTTGTAGTAATAAAAGTAGCTATTCCTTCAGGTATGTTATGCATTATAATAACTATCATAGTAATTATACCTAATTTATATAGTTTTAAGCCGTTTTTAGACTTTTTCTCTACTTTTTTATCAATTATACTAGAAACAATTATTCCCACTAAAAAAGCTGTTATAATTAAAAATAACGTATATATTAAATTATATTGTCTTATAATAAGTAAAAATGAATTAGGTATTAAATCTATTATTGATATAGTAAGCATTACTCCACTAGCAAATCCTAAAGATTTACTAATAATACTTTCTCTATCTTTTTTTATAAATACAAATAAAAAACCAATTAAAGTAGAAAAACCAGCTATAGAAGATAATAAAAAAGCATACATATTACTAGACATAATATCACCAGTAAAGTGTATGCTTTTTATAATAATAATTTTTATTAATTTTAACGCATTTATTAATAATATAATTTAAAATATTTTTATTAGTATTTAAATCATAATGTATCCCATCTGGTATAACAAAATCTAAAGAATTATTAGAATCGCAATATTTAAAATTATTTAAATTGCTATTATCTATTAAACTTTTCATTTCTTTATTAAACGAATTTATTTTTTTGTTAGTTTTTTTATCATCATAATCAAAATGTTCCTTTAACACTTCCTCTATTATAGGATTAACTGATAAAAAATAAAATTCTATTTCAGGATTGTTTTTTACAATATTATTATAATATTTATAATATTCTTTAACTCTTGATTCAACATCTTCTACATAGTGTAAATCATTAACACCTAAATTAAATACTACATAATATTTATAATCTTTATCATTTATTATTTTATATAAATTAGGTATTCCATCACTAACAAACCAATTAATTCTAGCTCCACTCTTTGCATCAAATATTATACTGTCCGGTATATTTAAGTCTCTTTTATCTTTATACATCAATTCCATTCTAGAATCTCCAACTAGTATAATCTTTTTTATTTCTAATTTTATATTATTGTTAAATACAATACTATATTTTCTTTCATTTTTTATTAAATTAAACGGAATAAACAAAATTAAAAACGAAGTAATTATAGTTAATAAAAATATATACTTTAATTTCATAAACATCACGCTAATTATTCTAACATTTATATTATAATAAAACAAGAAAAAAGTACAAATTAATTTAAATTGTACTCTTCTATTATTTCATTATCTAGATTTCTTATAGATATAAAATTTTCATCAATAATAGCAAAACTATTATCTCCCCTTCTCGATTTTGATATCGATCCAGGATTTAAAAATAATTTATTATCTATATTTTCTATACAAGCTATATGAGAATGCCCGGTTAATATTACATCTACATCTAAATTGGATAAATATTGCTTACTATATAAATGTCCATGGGTTAATATTATATTTTTATTATTTAAATTAACTTTATTAATATATGGCATATTAAATAATATGTCTTTTATATTATTATCACAATTACCTCTTACAGCTACAATAGCATCTTTCATTATATTTAATCTATTAACTATATCATTTCTATTTATACTAAATCCATAATCAAATAAATCACCTAATATTAATAGTTTAGAGCAGTGTTCGTTATAATATATATCTAATACTTTATTTAATTCATATATACCACCATGTATATCAGAAATAATCATATATTTCATTTTCTTTTTAAACCTCTAAGTATAACTTTATCCATATTGTCTACTCTATATGAATCAATTATTTTTTGTATAGCTTTATTGTGCGTCCAAATATCTAATTTATGCTTTTTTAAGAATGTTATAGTTCTTCCTTTATATTTTATATAACACATACTAACAAGCCATGCTATAGCCATTTTAACATAATAATGGTTTTTATAATTTTCACAAAGTTCAAATATTTCATCCATATATTTTTCTTCAATAAAATATTCAAGTAATAATACATAACCAAATCTATTTATCCAAGGATTATCATTTTTTAAATAATTTTTAATTTCATTAAATACAATATCTTTAGTTTTATTTTTCTTATATACCTTTAAATTAGCAACTGTAGCGTCACATACAGCCCAATTATCAATATAAGGTATAAAATCATCTACAAGTGGTTTTAATTCAATAAAGTCAAGTTTTAAATAACCAAGAACAAGTCCATGAACTAAATTTTCTTCATACAGTTCATGTCTATTTTCTTTAAAGAAATCTTCATAATTACTTCTAGCAATTACTTTAGCAATTCTTTTTAGTTCTGGAGTTCTAACACCTATAAGTTTATCACTCATTATTAGTTTACTGTGAAATTCTTTATATTTTAAATCTTGTAAACTATATAATTCAGTTAAAAAATCTTCATACTTCATTAGTTTAATTTACCTAAAAAACTCTTTCCAACTTCTGGCATTTTGACTTTAAAATTATCAGCAATAGTTGCGCCTATATCAGTAAAGCAATCTAATTCTTTTATTCTTTTTGGATCTTTAAAACTTTTTGAATAAACAAGTACTGGTATATTTTCTCTTGTATGGTCTGTTCCTTTGTATGAAGGATCATTACCATGGTCTGCAGTTATTATAAGTAAATCATCATTGTTTAAACCTTTTTTGATTTGAGGTAAAAGATTGTCAAATTCTTTAATAGCCTCAGCATAACCTTTTATATTTCTTCTGTGCCCATACTTAGAATCAAAATCATTTAAATTAGCAAAACATAGTCCAGTAAAATCATCTTTTAATGTATCTATTATAGTTAATATGCCATCTAAATTATCTTTAGTTTTAGTACTTTTAGTAATACCACAGTTATTGAATACATCAGCTATTTTACCAATTGATATTACATCAAATCCACTATTTTTTAAATTATCTAGTACAGTATCACTTACTGGATCTAAAGCATAATCGTGTCTATTTGAAGTTCTTGTAAAATTACCTGGAGTTCCAACATAAGGACGAGCTATAATTCTACCTACTTTCCATTCTTCTTTTAAAGTAAGTTCTCTAGCTATTTCACATATTTTATATAATTCTTCTAAAGGTATTATTTCTTCATGAGCAGCTATTTGAAGCACCGAATCAGCACTTGTATAAACAATTAAACTGCCTGTTTCCATTTGTTCTTTACCAAGTCTTTCAATTATTTCAGTACCACTCGCATTGCAATTACCAATAATTTTTCTACCACTTCTTTTTTCTAATTCATCTATTAACTCTTTAGGAAATCCATCTTGAGTAAATGTTTTAAATGGAATTAAAGTACGAATTCCCATTAATTCTAAATGACCAGTTAAAGTATCTTTACCATTAGCTTTTGGATGAGCTTTAGTAAAATAAGAATCTGTTTTTTCTATATTACTTTTATTAACTAGATTCAAAAAACCCATCTTTTCTAAATTAGGTAAATCTATTGGATTATATTCAAGTATATGTCCAAGCGTATTACATCCTTCATCATCAAATTTTTTGGCATCTATTGCTTCTCCTACACCAAGAGAATCTAAAACTAATAAAAATATTCTTTTAAACTTCATAACATTACCTCTCTATTCTATTTATATTATATCAAATTATTTTTTATTTATCTATATTAATTACCATGTGGGTGAAACTCATTATAGTTTTGTTTTAATTCTTCATTTGTTATATGAGTATAGATTTGTGTTGTTGAAATATCTGAATGTCCAAGTAATTCTTGTATTGTCCTTAAATCTGCCCCATATTTAAGTAAATGGCTAGCAAATGAATGTCTAAGTGTATGAGGTGATAATTCCTTATTTATACCTTTTTCTTTAGCTATTTTCTTTATTATTTTAAAGAAACCTTGTCTTGTCATTTGTTTACCATGATTATTTAAAAATATATATTCATTATTTTCTCTTTTTAACATACTACTTCTATATTCATAAATATATTTTTCTAAATATTCTTTAGCATAATCTCCTAAAGGAATTATTCTTTCTTTACTGCCTTTACCAAACGTTCTTATAATATCTTGGCTAAAATCTACATCTTGTAATTTTAAATTAATAAGTTCACTTACTCTTAATCCTGTTGCATACAATAATTCAAGCATGGCTTTATTTCTATAACTGAAATTATCAGTTAAATCTATATCAAGTAAACTCGTTACTTCTTCTTCAGTTAAAGTACTTGGTAAACTCTTTTTTATTTTAGGTAAATATAAACTATCACTAGTATTAGAAAAAACATATTTACTTATTACTAAAAATTTATAAAAACTTTTTAAACTAGATATATTTCTAGCAATTGATTTTTCATTTAATCCATTATCATTTAAATATTTAATATATTTTTTTAAATCTTCATTACTTATGTTATCTATACTAGTATTTTTATTATATTCTAAAAACTTATCTAAGTCTCTCTTATAAGACTCTATTGTATTTTCACTATACCCTTTATCAATAAGTAAATATCTTAAGAATTCTGTTATTAAATCACTTAGTTTATTCATATACTCACCATATATATTGTATCATATTTTAAGGAAATGTGGTACAATATTGTTGGTGATGTTATGGAACCTTTAGCTGTTAAATTAAGACCTAAAAAATTAAGTGATGTTATTGGACAAACTCATTTAATTGGTAAAGATAAGGTATTAACAAATTTAGTAAAAAATAAAAAATTATTTTCTATGATTTTATATGGTAAACCTGGTATTGGTAAAACTACCATAGCTACTGCAATTACTGAAGAATTAGGTTTAAGATATAGAATGTTAAATGCAGTTATTAATAATAAAAAAGATTTTGATATAGTTGTCGAAGAAGCAAAAATGTATGGTGAACTTGTAGTTATTATGGATGAAATACATAGATTAAATAAAGATAAGCAAGATTTACTTCTTCCTTATTTAGAAAATGGTTTAATTATTTTAATTGGTATGACTACATCAAATCCATACCACTCTATCAACCCTGCAATTCGTTCTAGATGTCAAATATTTGAACTTAAAGAATTAGATAGCGGTGATATTAAAAAAGCTGTTAATAGAGCTATTAAAGAAGAATTAAAGGATATAAAAATTGATAAAGAATGTATAGAATATATCGCAAATGTTTCTTCTGGTGATTTAAGATATGCTTATAATTTACTTGAAGTTGCTTACTACTCTACTAATAAAAAAATAACTTTAGAATCACTAAAGAATATAAGTAATAAACCAAACTTTTTCCATGACAAAAATGGTGATGGATATTATGATGTTATTAGTGCTTTTCAAAAAAGCATAAGAGGTTCTGATGTAGATGCTGCCCTACACTATTTAGCTAGATTAATTGAAGCAGAAGATTTAGATATTATATTTAGAAGAATGAGTGTTATTGCGTATGAAGATATAGGGTTAGCTAATCCTAATATGGGAGTTAAAGTTGAAGCTTGTATTAAAGCTTGTGAGAGATTAGGTTTACCAGAAGCAAGAATTCCACTTGCTCAAACAGTTATTGAACTTGCTTTATCTCCTAAATCTAACAGTGCATATCTAGCTTTAGATACAGCATTAAATGACATAAGAAAAGGAAATACAGGTAATGTACCTAATAACATTAAAACTACTTCTCCTGAATATAAATATGCCCATGATTATCCAAATCATATTGTTAAACAACAATATTTACCTGATAATTTAAAAGGAAAAAGATATTATAAACCCGGTAATAATAAAAATGAATTAAAATTAAAAGAAATTAACGATAATATTAAGAAAATTATTGATTAATTTCTTTTTTATTTATCAATTTATATGTACTCATAAATAATCTTTTATCAGTAGAATATCTTAATACTATCTCATTTCCTTCCTTACATAAAATTAATCCAATAGTATTATTCATATAATCTTTCTTTAAATGATCATCTATATAGTACATATAATGTTGAATTTGACCTATATCATATTTTTCTAACTTTCTAATTTTTAACTCTATTACTACATATGAGTTTAATTCAGTATTAAAAAATAATAAATCACATCTCGAATTACCTAATTTTACTTCACTACCTATAAAAGCAAAACCATAACCTAATTCCAATAAAAATTCCTCTATTTTTTCTAATATAAATTCCTTTAATGCCTTCCCACTTAGTTTATCTATATTATTATTTATTTTAATATAAATAGGATCTTTAATCATATCTTTCATTGTTATTTCTGTATTACCGGTTATCAATTCTATGTTTTCTTTATATTCTAACCTTTCATATTCCTTATTTTTTATCTTCTCAATTAATTGATTTTTACTTAAATTTTGTTTTATACATAAATTAATATAATAGTTTCTTTTTGATTCTTCTTTTATAGGAAGTATATATCTATAATGACTCCAAGATAATTGGCCCATTGGGCCAATATTTTGAAATAATAAATATAATTGTATCATTCTAGGCAAATTACTATAATCATATCCTTTACCATAAAGATTTGTTAGTTCATTACTCCATTCTTTTATTAAGCAATTTCCATATTTAGCTCTCGTTTCTCCACCTTGAGCTTCAACTATCAATCTTCCTATTTCAAAATAAGTCTTTAATGTAGAATTGTCTTCTATTAATCTATGTTTTTTCTTTAATACTATATCTTTTTCTATTAATATTTTTATATCATTTAAATAATTCATTTAATCACCCATTAAGGTTATAACACATACTATTTTATTAATCAAATGAATATTTTTGTTAATTTGCGAACTTATTTTCACTGAAATTAAAAAACTACAGACAATTTACTTTTTTCTGTAGTTTTCGCCGTTACAATTTCATAAAAACTGCATAAATTACTAATAAAGTGATTTTTTTGTATTATTAGATTCTTTTATAATTTGGTAAAACGTTTTTTCTTCTAATGTATTAAAGCTTATACGTTTATTGCTATTTTTAAAATTAAATCCAAATTGAAAACAAAACATATTCCTATAAAAATCTATATTTTCTAATAATTTATTATATTCATTATCATTTTTTAGTTTATCTATTAAACAAACCAACAATATTTCAAAAACTTGATTAAAATTATTTTTTAATTCTTCAAATTTTAAAAATTCTTCATTATATCGTTCTATCTCATAAATAGAAAGTAAATTATTTTTTAATATACTTAAATCCTCTATTAATATATAATTATTAAAAAAATTAAATAACTTATTAAATTCACCTTTAAAATATAATTTTTCTAAATTATCTTTTCCAAATATTTGTTCTACAGTTTTCATTATATAAACTTCAAAATCATAAGAAGAACCTAATTCATTCGCTTCATAAAAATACCTTTGCTCTAATAGTTGAGTATATCCTTCATTAAATGGTTTAAAAATATTTTTATCATTTTTTAAAGATGCAAGATGAAGTAACTCATGATATGTTACCTTAATATTTTTAAGTTTAAAAGAATTAAAAGATGAGCGTATTGTTACACTACCATTAACTCCAATATTATTTTCATTTTTTAATTCACTTAAATTAAAAAATGTTTTTTTAAAATTTTTTAAAAATATCTTAGAATTAAAATTTTTACACGATCTATTCATAACTATCAAAAATCTTTTAATTTTAAATTCTAATTCTTCAACATCAGCTATATTTCTACTATTAATTAATTTGTGATCAAATTTTACTACTATATTAGAGTATCCATAGTTTTTATATAATTTAATCTTATTTCTTTTTTTATTTAAAAAGGGATTATAAATAAGTTCGTCTTCAACATCTACTATTTTGTCATAACTATTCATATATATCTACAAACTAAGAATAAATAACTCTAAAACAAGTTCCTTATCTTTTTCTCCTGTTTTAATACCTATGTCTAAATCAGCTAAATCATTTAAGTATTTAAGTAAGATTTCCGAATTATATTTGTAACCTGAAATAATTGCTAAATGGACTGGATATTTATGAACTCCAAGTATACTAGAAATATCTTCTTCTGTATAACCTTTTTTAGCAAGTTTACTTGCTTGATACATAAGTCTAAACTTACTAGCAAGTAAAGCAACTATCTTAATAGGTTCTTCGTTTAATTTTATTAATTCTTTATAAGTTTTAATAGCATCTTTTTTATTTTTATTTATTATATCATCTACAAACTTAAATATATCTATATTAATATTTTCAACTACTACATCTTCTATATCTTTATTAGTAATAATTTTATCATCTATCTTATATATTTTTAACTTCTCTACTTCTTGATAAATAAGTTCTAAATTATTTCCTACTCTATCAATTAATAGATTAATAGCACTATCACTTATTTTATAGTCATCAAACATGCTCTTAACAGTACCACTAATATTTTTTAAAGGATTAAATTCTTTTATAACACCTTTTTCTTTTATTAATTTAACTATTTTTTTAACACTATCAATCTTCTCATTATTATTAATAAATATAATTATAGTATCACTACTATTTTTTAAATAGCTTTCTAATATTTCTACATTATCTATCTTCTTATTTTGTGTTCTAGAAAATATATAAGCATTTTCAACTATTATTAATTTATTATTAGAAAAAAGTGATACAGTATTTGCATCATCTAATATTTCATTTAAATTATTTATTTCTAAATCATATTTTGAAATATTAATTTCTTCAATATTATTTTTACTTATTATATTTTTTATTTCTTTATCTATTAAAAACTTTTCTGTTCCATATAATAAATAATTCACTGTATCACCTTCTTACATTTTATTTAACATTAATTATCTACTAACTTCTGGAGCGCTAGCCATCGCACCTGTCATATTATCTTTTGGATTGATTTTTCTATCAAAAACACAACCAGATAACATAGCACAAACAACAACTAACAATAATATTTTAGCTATTTTTTTCATATTTACTTCCTATTTCAATTCTTCTAATTTAACACTAACCAATTTACTAACCCCTGATTCTTGCATTGTAATACCATATAAGACATCGACAAATTCCATAGTCTTTTTCTTATGAGTAATTACAATAAACTGCGTTTTTTCTTTTAATTTACGAACATATTCACCAAATGCTTCAACATTTACTTCATCAAGTGCAGCTTCAACCTCATCCAATATACAGAATGGTACCGGTCTAGATTTAAGTATTGCGAAAAGTAAACTTATTGCAGTAAATGTCTTTTCTCCACCAGAAAGTAAACTAATGCTTTTTAATGTTTTCCCTGGAGGACAAGCTTCTATTTCTATACCAGTTTCAAGTATATTACTAGAGTCTGTAAGTTTAAGTGATGCATGACCACCTTTAAATAATTCTTTAAATGTTTCACTAAAGTTATCTTGAATTATTTTAAATGTTTTTAAGAATTCTTGTTTCATTACATTATCCATCTCTTCAATAATTTCAAGTAAAGTTGTTTCTGCTTTAGCAAGATCTTCTTGTTGATGAATTAAAAATTCATATCTTTCACTTACTCTTTCATATTCCACTGGAGCCATTTCATTTACTGGACCTAATTCTCTAATTTTTCTCTTTAAAGAATTAACTTTATTTCTAGCAAGATTTATATCCATATCTAGTTTATATAATTTAACAGCATTCTCATAAGTCATAGAATATGTTTCATTTAATGTATTAAGTAAGTTATCTATCTTAACATCTGCTCTATTAACTTCTATTTCTAAATCATGTAACATAGAAGTTTTTTCATTATATAACGAATTTTCTTTCTTAATATTAAATTCAAAATCATCTAATTCACTATTTAATCTAATTTTATTATTATTTAATATTTCTAAATTAGATTCTATTTTTTGTTTTTCTGATGTAGCTTCATAATATTCTTTTAATATTAATTCTTCTTCTGTTTCTATAGTTTTATTTAAAGAATTATTAGTGCCATTTATTTCTATACTAATACTTTCTAATCTATTATTTATATCTTTAATAGTATTATTTCTAGAATTAATAAATTCTTCAATTGTAATTTTTTCTTTATTAGATAAATATAATTTATCTTCAACTGCTTTTAAATTATAATCTAATTTATTTATTTCATTTTCTATATTTTTTTGTTCTTCAACTAATTTTTCTTGTTCTTTTATATTATTTTCAAGTTCATATTTATCAGTAATAATATTTCTAACTTTTATACTACCACCTGTAAGTGAACCACCTACATGTAATACTTCTCCATCAATAGTTACTACTCTATATCTATAATTTATTTTTTTGCTAATTAAATTAGCATTATCTATATTATCAACAACTATTACATTCCCTAATTGATTTTTAATTATATTTTCATAAGTTTTTTCAAACTTAACTAAGTTACTAGCAACATCTATAAAGCCATTTTCTTTTCTTAAAATACTTAAAGTTTCATTATCAATATTTTTTTCTTTAATAATATTTAAAGGAAAGAATGTAACTCTACCCATATTGTTATCTTTTAAGTATTTAATAGCTTCTTTAGCACATACTTCATTATCAATAACAACATTGTTAGAACTAGCACCTAAAGTTATACTAATTGCCTTACTATATTTTTCTTCTACTTCTATTAAAGAACCAATAGAGTTATGGATACCCCTTAATTTTGGATTTTCAAGTACATTTTTAACCGCATAAGGTAATGTAGCATTATTTTCTATATTCTCTTTTAAAGTAGCTATTTTGGTATTTATTATACTTAAATTTCTTACAATATCATTTAATTTATATATTAAATCAGATTTATCACCTTTTATATCAATAATATTACTTTCATAAGTATCAATATCCTTAAGTATTCCTTTTAATTCATCTTCTTTAACTTTTATTTCATTATTGTAAGCATTTATACTATTTTTTAAATTTAATTCATCTTCTTTTAATTTAATTAAAGTATCGTGTAACTTAGTATCTTCTACTTCATATTTCTTTCTTTCAAGAATTATTTGTTTTCTAGCATTTATCTTTTCTACTTTACTAGTCATTTCTAATAATTCAGATTGTAATTTTCTAATCTCATTATCAAGTTCATTTATCTTTAATTTATAACTAGATGTTTTAGCTTCATTACTTGTGTTGTTTGTTGCAAGTTTTATTATCTCTTTATTTAATTCATCTATTTTATTTTTATTTTCTTGATATTTATAATTTATATTAGTTATATCACTAGCTATTAAAGATATTTCTAATTCCTTCAATTCTTCATTTAAATTAATATATTCTAAAGCTTTAATTTTTTGTTCTCTTAAAGGTTCTACTTGTACTTCCAACTCTTTAATAATATCAGTAACCCTATTCATGTTATCATGAGTTTTTTCTAATTTTCTTAAAGCTTCTTCTTTTCTTTTTTTATACTTTAATACACCAGCAGCTTCTTCAAATATAACTCTTCTATTTTCAGGTTTACTAGATAATATATCTTCTATTTTACCTTGAGATATTATATTAAAAGATTCTTTAGCAATCCCACTATCTATAAGTAAATTTTGTATATCCTTTAATCTACATTTTTCGCCATTTAAGAAAAATTCATTTGTACCATCTTTATATAGTCTTCTTTTTATTGATACTTCATCAAATGATATATTAAGATAATTATCACTATTATTAAATATTAAAGTAACACTCGCACTATTCATAGGATTTCTACTCTTACTACCAGAGAATATTACATCAGTCATATTTCCATCACCACGAAGTGATTTAACTGATTGTTCCCCTAGTACCCATCTAACAGCATCTACTACATTACTTTTACCAGAACCATTAGGACCTACTATACCAGCTATATTATTATCTAGGTCTATGATTGTGTTATCAGCAAACGATTTAAATCCTTGTGCAATTATCTTTTTTAAGTACATACTATCACCAATATATATTATATCATAAAACCTTTTAAAAACAAGAAAAAAGAGCATAAAACTCTTCATCTTAATCTAATTTTCTTTTCTATATCTGCCCTATGAATTAAAGAATCTTTATTTTTTAAATATGAATCATCAATGTTAGGATCAAACATATTTAAAGCTTCTTTTTCAGTACAAGAAATAAAAGTATCATCTAGCATTTCATATAAAGATAAAACTTTAATGATTCTCATGTCTTCAGTCTCTTTTTTAAATTCTTGATATCCTATAAGAATTTTTCCATCTTTGTATTTAACAATTAACTTGTTTTCATCTTTATTAAATCTACCTAAAAATATTTCTTTATTGTTTAATTCAAGAATAACGTCTTGAAAAACATCCCTTCTTTTTTCATAAGTTCCAATATTTATTTGTGCGTTTTCTCCTATTTTTATTATATCTTTTGGATATAATAATTTTGGTGTATTAATATCTAACATATCATTTAAATTACTCATGTACATCTCCATCCATCACTTGTTTGTATACACTAATTAACTTTTTACCAACCATTTTTATATCTCTTGATAGAGCTACTTTATATCCTTCTTTTGTTAAATCTGGAAGTTTACCTTCTAAAATTTGTTTTATTTTTATTTCAAACTCATCAACATCTTTAGCTTTATGTACATTTACTCCATCTATAAGCCATTCACTAAATACTGGAATATCTCTGATTAAAGCAGGAATTCTAGCTACACATGCTTCCATTATTGGTATTCCTTCAGTTTCTTCTTGAGTTGGGAATAAATATAGATCACATCCACTATATGCTCCTCTAAGTACTTCAGGTTCTACATATCCAGCAAATACTAAATTATCTAGTTTCGTATTAACTGCATCTTTAATCTTTTTAGTACTAAAAACTAAAGGTGAATACCCAAACCAAATAAATTTATATTCAGGTAATCTTTTAGCTAACTCTACAAAATCTAAAATACCTTTTCTTTCGATATAAAGTCCTACTCCCATGATTACTTTGTCAGTTTTATTATATCCAAAATCTTTTCTAAACTTTTTACCTAATTCTTCATTTTTTTCAAAAAACTTAATATTTATTCCGTTACTTATATCTATTATAGGATTTTTAATCCCATAATTTTTAAGTAATCTTTTAGAATAAGGAGTTGGAGTTAAAATAACATCCCCTAGTGTATAACACTTTATTAACCATTTTTTGAATAAAGGAGCAATCTGATTAGAAAGAATAAATGAATTTCTAAAATCTTCTTCAGTAGAATGAGCATGATAAACTACTTTTTTACCCTTCTTTTTAGCTTCTTTAGCAAGAGCATAAGATTTAGGACCATAATAGTTTATATGAACTATATCATAATCATCTTTAGGATTTCTAGTATATTCAATATCATTTTCTTCTAAAGCTTTCATTTGATGTTTAATAGCTTTTCCTAATCCGGATTTACCTATCATCTTTTCGTTTTCGGTATATAATAAAACCTTCATAAACTCACCAAGATAAGTATATCACAATTAGTTTTAATAAACAACCCTTACTAATATAACATCTTCACCTATTTTTTCTATTTGATCCCAACTAATAGAAAACTCTTTACCACTTGTAAAATAAGAAATTAAAAATCTATGTTTTTCTACAATGAGTCCTACTGCATTACCTTTTTCATCTATACTCAAATCAATAATATTACCTATGTTTTTACCATCTATTAGATTTATAACGGTTTTGTTTTGTAACTCTGATAATCTCACAACATCACCATTATATTATATGAAAAAATAGGCTTTTTTCACCTATTTTTTATAACCTTATTGAGTACTAATAAATTTCTAAAATAATTAGAATTTTCTACATCAACATTTAGTGCTTCTTTTTCTATAGAAAAATTAAAATCAGTATTTTTTATAATTTCACCATCTATATTACAATTTAAAGGTATAATTGATTCAACACTTAATTTGTCTGTTTGATAAAAATTAACTACTTTACTACTTAAATGTTTTGCTTTTATAAGTTTCATTACTAAATTTATTATTTTTAATTTATTTAATGATTTAACATCTATTATATCAAACATGCCATCATTTAATTTAGCATGAGGTGCGATTTTAAATCCACCACCATAGTATTTAGCATTACAAACAGTTAATATTGTAGAATCTTTATCTATTCCATCTATATCAATATCTATTGGTTTAAATCTAAAATATTCATGTATTAAACTTAAAATATAAATAGTTTCATTAGAAAGTTTACCATTCTTAAGTTTATTTGCATAATTTGCAATTTCTGCATCTAAGCCTAATGAAGCAACATTTATAAAATATCTATCATTAACTTTACCTAAATCAATTTTATCTCCTTTAAAATCTTTAAACGTTCTATAAAAATCATTTCCTGAACCTACAGGAATAAGCCCAAGCTTCGCTTTAGAATTAGCTAGGCCATTAACTACTTCATTTAAAGTTCCATCTCCACCTACACTAAATATAGTTACATTCTTATCATTTTTAAATGCATTAGCAATCCTAATCGCATCAATTTTATCTTCAGTATAAAATATTTTATAATTTATATTTTTATATTGACAATAATCTCTAATAACTAAACTTGCAGGATTACCTAAATTATTTCCTGATATAGGATTAACTATAAATATAAACATAAAACCACCCAAATACATTATAACATAATTTATTAACTTATTCTATTTTTTATATTATTTAGTGCAGTTTTTTCTATTCTAGATATTTGAGCTTGTGATATACCTATTTCATCAGCAAGTTCCATTTGTGTTTTTCCTGTTATATATCTTTCTATAATTATATATTTTTCTTTATCTTTTAAATCATTTATTGCTTCTTTTAAAGCAACTTTATCATCAATATATCTCATATTATTATTTTTATCTTCTATTTGATCTTGAAGGTATATTGTATCTCCACCATCATTATAAATAGGTTCTGATATACTTAAAGTATCTTTCATACTATCTAAAGCATTACTTACTTCAAATTCTGTTAATTCTAATTTTTTAGCAATCTCACCTATACTAGGCTCTCTATCTAATACTTTAGTTAATTCTTCTTTAATTTGCAAAGCATGAAAAGCTATATCTTTAACGCTCCTAGCTATCCTAATACTAGTATTATCTCTTAGATATCTTTTTACTTCTCCAAGTACCATTGGAACTGCATACGTTGAAAACTTAACATCAAAACTTAAATCAAAATTATCAATTGCTTTTATTAAACCAATACAGCCTACTTGAAATAAATCATCCATATTCTCACATCTATTATTATATTTTTTTAAAATACTTAAAACTAACTTTAAATTACCATTAACTAAATCCTCTTTAGCAAACTTATCTCCTTCTTTATACTTTTTAAATAAATCTACCATCTCTTCATTAGTTAAAACTTTTAAATTCGCAGTATTCACGCCACTAATTTCAACTTTGTGACGTGCCATAAATATCTCCTTTCAAGATAATTATGTACAAGTATTAAAGTTTTTAAACTTGCATGTAAGTGGGAAATGTGCTAAAATGTATTTAGTGAAGGAAATCTTCATATAATAAAAAAGGATACATTTGAATCTTGCGGATCAAATGCATTCCCTTATTTAGGATGAGCATTTGAAATCACATAGTTGTGAAATCAAATGCTTTTATTATTTAAATAGTAAGGTGATTACTATAAAAAATAACAGTAGAATTATAATAAATTGAGATAATTCTCTTTTTGTCATAATTAACCACCACCTTTCTTTTTCAAGAAAGGGAAAGCATCTGATATATTTCAAATGTATCCATTAATATTATACCAAACTAATGTTCATATATCAACAGTATATGAATATTTTTTATATAAAAAACTCTTTTTTTAAAGAGTTTTAAAATAATCCTTTTATATTACCATACTCATCTATATCCATATTTAAATAAGCACTATTCTTACCTAATCCCGGCATAGTCATAATATCACCCATTAAAACTACTATGAATCCGGCTCCACTAGATAATTTAATATCAGTAACTGTCATATCAAAGTTATTAGGTGCTCCTAATTTTTTAGGATCATCACTAAATGAATATTGTGTTTTAGCAATACATATAGGTAATTTATCCAAATTATTTTCTCCAATTAATTTTATTTTTTCTTTAATTTCATTATTTATAATTACATTACTTGCTCTATATATTTCTTTGCATATTGTATTTATTTTATTTATTATAGAATCATTATAATCATATAACATTTTAAAATCATTTTCTTTTTCACATGTTTCTATAATTTTGTTAGCAAGTTCTATAGCGCCATTACTTCCTTCTTTAAAAGAATTACATACTTCAATACTATATCCCATATTTCTTACATATTCTTTTACGTATTCAATTTCACTTTCAGTATCATAAGCAAACCTATTTAAACATACTACAATATTTTTAGTATATTTACTCATATTTTCTATATGTCTTTCTAAATTAACAATACCAATTTTTAAAGCATCTAAGTTTTCTATATTGATATTATTTTTATCTACTCCACCATTATATTTTAAACTTCTAATAGTAGCATTTATAACAATACAATTAGGTTTTAATCCAGTTGTACCACATTTAATATCTAAGAATTTTTCAGCACCTAAATCAGCACCAAATCCTGCTTCCGTAACTACATAATCAGCTAATTTTAATCCTAGTTTGGTAGCAATTACACTATTACAACCATGAGCAATATTAGCAAAAGGTCCACCATGTATTATTGCAGGATTATTTTCTAAAGTTTGAACTAAATTAGGCTTAATAGCATCTTTTAATAGTATCGCAATTGCACCTACACAATTTAAATCACGAGCAAATATCATTTTATTATCTTTAGTATAACCTATTAAAATATTACTAATTCTTCTCTTTAAATCTTCTATATCAGTAGCCATACAAAGTATTGCCATCATCTCGCTAGCAACTGTTATATTAAACTCTTCCCATCTATCATAACTACTATTAATAGCTACATTTCTTAATGCTCTGTCATTAAGATCAACACATCTATTAAATACAACCTTATTTATACCTAAACTATTTCCTTGAAATATATGATTATCAATAATAGCACATAATAAATTATTAGCAAGTTCTATAGCATGTATATCTCCTGTAAAGTGTAGATTGATATCTTCCATTGGTACTACTTGAGAATATCCACCACCAGTAGCCCCACCTTTTATCCCAAATACAGGTCCTAAAGAAGGTTCTCTAAGTACAACTAAACTATTTTTATTTAACTTTCCTAAAGCATCGTTTATTCCTATACTTACAGTAGTTTTTCCTTCTCCAAAAGGTGTTGGATTTATAGAAGTAACTAATATTAATTTACCATTTTCTTTATTTAATTCTTTATTAATATCTAAATTAATTTTAGCCTTATACTTTCCATAACTTTCTAAATAATCTTCACTTATACCTAATTTATTAGCGATCGCATTTATATTTAACATATTACACTCATTACTTATTTCTATATCAGTTTTCATGTAATCACCTCTATATAATTATACTAAAAAAAGACAGAAAAATCTATCTCTCTTATTAAAATCCACTTCTTTTTCTTAAGAATGAAGGAATTATATCATCATTATCATCATCTAGACTAGAACTTCTAAAACTTGTATTTGAACTAGTATCAACTTTTCTTTCAGATCTAATTGGTTCTTCTTCTAATTCTTTTTTATCATCATCAAATCCAGTAGCTATTACAGTAACAATTATTTCATCATTTAAGTTTTCATTGATAACAGCACCAAATATAGTATTCATATCTGTTTTAGCACTATTTCTAATTACTTCTGCTGCTTCTTCTACTTCAAATAAAGTTAAATTATTTCCACCTGTAACATTTATAATTGCATCTGTAGCACCATCTATACTAGTTTCTAGTAATGGAGAAGAAATTGCTTGTTCAGCAGCTTCAGTTGCTCTATTTTCACCAACACCTATGCCAATACCAATTAAAGCTGTACCACGTTTTTCCATAACAGTTTTAACGTCTGCAAAGTCTAAGTTAATTAAACCTGCAACTGCGATTAAGTCTGATATTGATTGTACACCACGTCTTAAAACGTTATCTACTTCTTTAAATGATTCTAAAAGTGGTGTTGATTTATCTATAATTTCTCTTAATTTATCATTTGGTATAACAATTAAAGTATCTACATTTTTCTTTAATTCATTTAATCCTGCTAAAGCTTGTTCCATTCTTTTTTTACCTTCAAAAGAGAATGGTTTAGTAACTATACCTACAGTTAAAGCACCTAATTCTTGTGCAATATTTGCGATTACTGGAGCAGCTCCTGTTCCAGTTCCACCACCCATACCACAAGTAACAAATACCATATCTGCACCTGCTAAAGCTTCTTCTATTTCTTTCTTACTTTCTAAAGCAGCTTCTCTACCTATTTCAGGTTTAGCACCAGCTCCTCTACCACCAGTAAGATTTTCTCCTATTTGTATTTTAGTTGGAGCTTTAGAACAGTTTAATACTTGTAAATCTGTATTAGCAACTATAAACTCTACACCTTTAACTCCTGATTCTATCATACGGTTTACAGCGTTATTTCCGCCTCCACCAACTCCTATTACTTTTATTTTAGCAACTTGGTCCATTTCTAATCCAAACATAATTTCCTCCTCTATTCGCTAAAGAAAAATCCAAATATCTTTCCTAGCGTTGAATCTGATGCGTTTAATTTTCTTGAATTTACCGCTGTCATTTGATAAACTTCGTTATCACTTATCATACTATAATCTTGTTCTTTTAGTTTTAATTTACTTATAAAGTGTACTATATTGCCTATACAGCTTGAATATATATTATCTCTAATACCTAACATTTTAACATTACCAATGTTAGCATTATCTCCAAATACATCTCTAACTACATATTCAATACCAGGCATATTGCTAGTACCACCTGTTATAATAATATAATCTATTTTACGGCTTGTCAAGAGATTTATCTCTTTTTTAGCTTCGTTTAATATTTCTTCTAATCTAGATTGAACAACTTCTGATAGTTCAAATTGATTAATTTTAAGATTAGCATCAATAGCACTCTTAACTTCGATTATATCATTCACACTAGCATTCTTTTTATGAGCTAAAGCAAATTTAAGTTTTAAGTTCTTAGCTGTTGGAATATCTACTTTGTACATATAAGAAATATCATTATCAATATTCTTACCACCCATATTAACTATACTACTTTTAACTAATATACTTTTATTATATAATGAAACATCAGTAACTTCACTACCTATATTGATGATTGCTCCTACTTTATCTTCAAATACCTTATTATTAAATGAATATAAATCACCAATATTATTTAAAGTAATATCTACTACTTCAACACCTATATTTTCAAGCAAACTTATTACAGAATAAACATTCTTTTTAGGAGTTGTAACAAGTACAGCTCTACATCCTAAATTAGAACATTTCATTCCCTTAGGATCTTTTATAAATGCTTTATCATCTACAGTATAATCTATTGGTAAGATTGTTACCATTTCTCTTAAACTGTAAGGTTGAGTTTTAGCAGCTATTTCTAAAGTTTTAATTACATCATTACTTCTAACTATTCCTTCTTCATTATTTGTTCTAACATTTCCTTTTATTATAGAATATTCAGCATTAAACGAAGGAACTGAAGTAATAACTTTTTTAATCTTTATACCAAGCATTTCTTCTACTTCTAATAAAGCACCTTTAACACTTTCAGTAGCAAGTTCTACATCAGTTATTAACCCTTTTCTTATTCCTTTAGATTTAAAAGAAGACGCAGCTAGCAAATTTAACTTATTTTGATATAGTTCACAAACAACTATTTTAATAGTATCTGAACCTATATCAAGACTAGTATAAATATGTTTCATCATATCATCTCCTACAATCTATATATAATTATACTATAAAAAGAAAAAAAAGTAAAAACTTTTTTACTTTTTTGTTAAAATACTTAAATTTTCCATTCATTATTGTACTTCTTGTACAACAATTATTATCATAGGTTTACTTTCTGTTTCTTTATAGAAATATTTTCCTAATCTTTCTCTTATAGTTATTTTTATTTTATTGTAATCTATATAGTTTTCTTTGACATTTTCTTTAACTACTTCACTTACAATATTTTCAGCTTCTTTAATTATATCTATATTTTCTTTAACATAAATAAATCCTTTAGTAGCTACAACAGGTTTGTTTATAATATTTCTTGTTTCTTTATCGATATTTACATCAACTATAACAATACCACTATCACTTAACATTTCTCTATCTTTTAATACTAAATCTCCAATATCTCCAACAGTTTTACCATCTATTAGTATATCTTCAATAGGCACTTTTTCATCAGTATCAACTAAATTACCATCTATAAAAGTAGTAACTTCTCCATTAAGTTTTAATAGTATATTATCTTTTGGTATATCAAGTCTTTCAGCAAGCATAGCATTTTCTACTTGATGACGATATTCGCCGTTTACAGGCATATAATACTTAGGTTTCATTAAATTTATCATAAGCATTATATCTTCACTAGATGAATGTGGTGAGAGATATTTTTTAGATAAAATTATTAATTTACTTCCTACTTTAGATATTTTATTAAATACTTTAGTAGCTGTTATCTCACTACTTTCATATATAGGAGATAAAATAACTACAGTATCACTTTCTTTTAAAGTAACAAACTTATCTGAGTTTCTAAGTATTCTTTTTAAACTAGAATATGGTTTTTCTCTATCGTTTGATATTATTACAAGTATACCTTCGTCATTAACATGATTTATAGTTTTAATTCTTTCTTTATCAAAATCAATATAACCAAACTCAATACCTTTTAATATTATATTTTCTAAAGATTTACCCATTATAACTACATTTCTATTAGTTTTTAATATTTCATTAAATAATTCTTGTATTCTATATATTTGAGTTTCAAAAATATTAAAGAATATTCTTCCTTCATTTTCATCAATAGTTTCTCTAATTATTGAAGATGCCCTGTGACTAGGTGAAGTGTAACCACTCTTTTCAGCATACATACTTTCATTCATTAAACATAATACATTTTGTTTACCAATGTATGCAAGTTTACCAATATCTGTACCATAAGGCCCCATCATAGATGGATCAAATATATAATTACCTGTAAATATAATCCCACCATCTTTAGTATTTAATACATATAAATAACTATCTGGTAAAGCATGAGATACTTGTATTGGAAAAATACTTTCTTCACCTAAATCTATTTTTTTATGTGCTTTTACTTCAATTAAATTAGCTTCTTTAATACCACTTTCTTCTAAGTCTTGTTTTATAATTTCTAAAGTAAATTTACCGCCATATATTTTAACATCTGGTATATCTACTAATATATCAGCTAAAGCACCTATTTGTTGATCATGACCATGAGTTATAAATATACCTTTAATTCTATCTTTGTTTTCTTTTAAATAATCATAATTAGGTATTATATAGTCTACACCAAGTAATTTATCATCAGCATATTTTAAACCCGCTTCAAATACATATATACTTTCATCCACTTCAACTATATACATATTCTTACCTATTTCATTTTGCCCACCTAGAGCAAAAATCTTAATTTTACTCATAATTTCTCCTTTCCTTTTAGTTTTTTAGTCTAATTAATTATATCATTATAAAGAAAAAAAAGCAATTGTTTGCTTTTTCCTGATGTAGTAAACTAGATGTGGGAAAACAAATTTTACATAAAAAAAAGAGAAAACACTCAAAAGTTGGTTCAAGAATTTCTGGTGTGAAGTAAAATTTACATAATCTCTTATAAAATAAAAGAAAAAGCTCATTTTTTAGTATTAAATTTTAAAATGCGCTTTTTTTGCTATTTTTGCTTGTTTTTTTCTT
>CALVVM010000068.1 GCA_944363855.1 uncultured Bacilli bacterium | reverse complement strand
TATCTGAAAGTAAAGATAAGCAATCGTATTGGAGAAAGCTAAAACAAAGATTAAAGGAAGAGGGAAATGAAACCGTGACAAATTGTCACGCTTTGAAATTGAAAGCTCAAGATGGTAAATATAGATTAACAGATGTTGTTGATATTGAAGGCATGTTTAGAATAATAGAGTCTATTCATAGTAAAAATGCAGAACCGATAAAGGGATGGTTAGCTAAATTAGGGAGTGAAAGAATAGATGAAGTGTTCGATCCATCATTAGCTGCACAAAGAGCTATAGATATATATCGAGCAAAAGGTTATGATGAAAAATGGATTGCTAAAAGATTAAAAGGAATTCAAGATAGAAAAGAATTAACTGATATTTGGCAAGAAAATGGTATAACTGAAGGTAAAGAATATGCTATACTAACTAATGAAATCTATAAAGAATGGTCTGGTATGACTGCTAAAGAATATAAGCAATATAAAGGCCTTCGTAAAGAATCATTAAGAGATAACATGGATAATATTGAAATAATATTAACTGATTTGTCAGAAGAAACTACAAAAAGACTAGCTGAAAAACACAAACCACAGGGTTTAGAGCAAAATAAAGAAGTTGCTAGAATGGGTGGACATGCAGCAAAAGTTGCAAGAGAAGATATAGAAAGAAATCTAGGAGAATCTGTTGTTACTAAACAAAATAGATTAAATTATGAATATAAGAAAGAAAAACAATTAGAAGTTTCTGGAAAGTAGGAGGAAATATATGTATAAAATAAGTATAAAAGATAATACACAATACTTGATTCCATTTATTGAAGGAATAAAATATTATGGTTCAAATGACTTGGAACAGGGTGGCGGAACAATGATGATTTTAAATGATAAAGGAGATGTTTTAACTTGTGCTCATATTGCTAATGAATTTATAGTTAATGATAATTTAGCTAAATCATATTCGCAATTTATTCAGGATATTAAATTGTCTAAAAACAAAGAGCAAAGAAGGCAAATAGAAAAGAAATATGGCATAAAAAAAGATACACCTGTACTGACCCATATAGATTTACCATTAGATATTCAGGAGGAATTAACATTTGACATTACATTTCATGAATATTTGGACTTGGCATTGATTAGATTTAAAGGTATTAAAACTGAAAGAGACAAATATCCTATTTTTAGTAAAGAATTTCCGGAGCAAGGTCAAAGTGTATGTAAACTTGGATATGCATTTCCTGAATTTGATATTTTTAAATATTCAAATGATTTAGATAATATAGTTATAAAAGAAGATGGTATAAGAAACTTCCCTGTTTTTCCACTAGATGGGATAGTAACAAGAGGAATAGTTGATGAACATAATAATTTATCTATGTTTGAAACAAGCACACCTGGTTTAAGAGGACAAAGTGGTGGTCCAATTTTTGGACCTGATGGTATAGTGTATGGTATTCAGAGTATGACAGTTCATTTGGATTTGAATTTTGATGTAAATAAAACAGTTAAAAGAGGTATTGAAAATAAAAAAGTAAATTTTACTCCATTTATCAATTTAGGGGTGGGTATATCATCAACTGAAATAATTAATTTTTTAGAAAAGAATAATATAGAATTTCTAAAAAAATAATATTTAACTACACAATGATCATCACCAGGTGGCGATGGTGCTGAAGTAATTTATGCCCTTAGAAACAAAGATACATTATCTAATTTAATATTAACAGAACTAGGTAATGAAGGACAAAATATTAGAAAGGCATATCAAAGGAGATTACCTAGTGATACATCTAAAGATTACTATTTTATGCAAAGAAATACAGGAGATACAGAATCTATAACTGTAGAATATGGTTTCTTGGATAGTAAAGGTGACGATGTAAATCAATTAAAAAACAACTGGCAAAATTATGCTGAAGCAGTTGTTAGAGCATTAATAGAATATTTAAATTTAACTTATGTACCTGTAGAAGGTGGTAATTATTACACAGTAAAAAGTGGGGATAGTTTATGGAGTATTGCTAAAAAATATAATGTAAGCGTATCTGATTTAAAAAGTGCTAATGGTCTTACCAGTTCATTGCTTAGTATAGGAGATGTATTAAAAATACCTACAGTAATTGAAGATGAACCTAAAGAAAATGTTTATGTAGTAAAAAAAGGAGATAGCTTATATAAAATAGCGCAGAATTACGATACTACTGTAAGCGAAATAATGAAGTTAAATAATTTAACTTCTACTGCTTTAAGTATAGGTCAAATTTTGGAAATACCAGTTAAAAATGTTAGTAATAATACTTATACTGTAAAAAGTGGAGATAGTTTATATAAGATAGCTCAAAATAATAATACAACGGTAAATGAATTAAAAAGTTTAAATAATTTAACAAGTAATTTACTTAGTATAGGTCAAGTATTAAAAATACCTACTACTACAAGTAACAATACATATATAGTAAAAAAGGGAGACAGTTTATATAAAATAGCTCAAAATAATAATACTACAGTAGATGAACTTATAAGAATAAATAATTTAGGAACAACTTTATTAAGTATAGGTCAAGTATTAAAATTAAAATAAAAATCTTTAGAAAAAGATCTAAAGATTTTTTATAATGTTTTTTGTAAATAAGGAAATAGGAAAAATATTGCAGCAAATATAATTATAAATAAAATGATTATGAATACAATATTTGGCCTATCCTTTTTTTCTTCTTTTTTAGCTGCACTATTAGCTTGTGTATTATTAATAAACTCTTGTTTATCTTGGTCAACTGTTGGAATGTTTTGCATTTGTTGTTGAGGCAGAACATTATTATTAACTAAATCAGTTGAAACTTCTTGAGTTGTAATGTTCGCAACTGATTGTGTATTTTGAATAGTTTGTGTTGTTTCAGTAATAGGAACTTGTTGAACGTTGTTAATATTGTTTTGTTCTAGAGTGTTATGAACAACGTTGTTATCAATATTATTAGTATTTTGATTTATAGGTTGTCCTGTTATAGGATCAAAGTTCATTTGATTATTATTCATAAAATTATCCTTTCCTAGTATAATAATACTATTTCATTATAATTTTAACATTTTTTATTTGCAAAAAAAATAGAAAAAACTACTTTTATGTAGTTTTTTTAAAAAATATACATATTTTTACACTTTTTTTACTAAGTAAGCAATATTTTCTATATGATATGTATTTGGAAACATATCAAAAGGTGTGATTTCTTTAATATCGTAGTATTTATTTAAAATATTTAAGTCTCTGACAAATGTCATAGGGTCACAAGAAATATATATTATTTCTTTAGAACCAAATTTTAAAATATTATTTATTGTTTCTTTATTTAAACCGCTTCTTGGCGGATCTACAATTATAATATTTGGATTAAACTTTAATTGTTTTAATTTTTTACCACTGTCACCACAAATAAAATTAATATTATCTATTTTATTTATTTTTTTATTTTCTTCTGCATCTTTAATTGCATATTCATTGATTTCAATTCCAATTACGTTATTATTTTTACTAATAAATATTCCTATTGTTCCAGTACCACAATATAAATCAATAACGTTTTTATTATTTCCAATATATTCTTTTACTTTATTATATAACTTTGAGCAAGTATCTATATTTACTTGAAAAAATGAATCAGGAGAAATCTTAAATTTATAATTTTCTAATTTTTCATAAATATTTTTATTTCCATAAGCATGAATGTATTTGTTGTTTATTTTTAAATATATGGAACTTGCGATTTCTTTTAGGGGTGTTATATCTAGATTTTTGTTTTGTGTTTCTATGATAATCATAAGTTCATCTAATCCAGTTCTACAAATAATTTTATTAATTTCTTTTAAATTAAGATTTTTTAAATATTTAATAGACTTATTTATTAATTTATCACTTATTATACAATTATCGATATTAATAATATCATAAGTGTGTTCTTTGTAAAAACCAATTTTTTCTCTAACTTGAAAAGTTACTTTGTTTCTATAAAACTCAATTCTATCGGAAGCAACTATGTTATTTATTTTTATTTGTTCATTTAAATATTTTTTAATAATATTTTCAATTTTATTTTGTTTGAATTTTAATTGGTCTTTATAGGATAGATGCATTATGTTACATCCACCACATGAGTTATAATAAGGACAATTAGGCTCAATTCTATTATTAGCTTTTTGAAAGTATTTTGACACATTTGCTTCTGAATATTTTTTCTTTTCTTTAATAATATTTATTTCAACTATCTCATCAGGTAAAGCATTTTCTACAAATATTGTTTTATTATCAAGCTTTGTTATTCCTCTCCCATAATGATCTAATTTTTCAATTTTTAGCATATAACCACCAAAAATATTATATCATTTATTTTTTTGTTGTAGATGTTAATTTTAAAATATCATATAAATTTTCATAAATTTTACTATTTTTTTGTAATTTTTTAATATTATCTAAAATAATCTTTTTATTCTTTTCTCTTTTACCAAAACATTCAAAGTATATATAGTTTAATCTACTTTCATCCATATTTTTCAATTCTTGATTAATAAAATCATCTTCTTTTATTTGATTTCTAGTTTTAAAAACATTTTTTTGATTATTTAAAACTTCGAAACTTATTCTTTTTTCATTTAGTTTATTTATTATTTCTAATACTTCTAATTCTTCATCAATATACATAAATGATTTTTTGATACTCTTACCACTTTTATTGAATTCAATTGCGATAATATTGTTATTATCTGAGAATAGTGAACAATAATTTATTTTACCATTCATGTTCCAAATTTCTGTTTTACTATATATTTGTAGTAGTAATTCATCATCAACTTTTATTTGGTTAGAAGTTAGTGTTTTAAAAGTTTCTTCGTTTACTTTTATTACAGGTATTTTTTTAATGTGTATGATTTTATCGTTTTTATTCCAATCAAAAAAATCATAAAGAGTTTCATTTAAATTTAAATATATATCATATATATAATTCATTCATTTCATCCTTTCTTTTTATAGTTAAAGATAAAATCATTATAATAATTCCGATAGGTGCGTTTAAACATTCAATTCTTCTAATAATAAAATTAACATATTGAAAAAAATTATACCCAATACTTAATAAATTTAAGTAACAAATGATATAAACAAATCCAATAGTAGTTAGACCAAATCCAATTAAAAATAAAAAGAATCTAATAAACACATAATCACCTAATAAATTTTATTATATTTTGCATTTTTTATTTATTATTTTTTATATTTGTTATATAATTAATTAGGTGATTATATGGATTTATTAAAATATATACTTTTAGGTTTTATACAAGGCTTTACAGAAACTATACCTGTTTCATCTTCAGGGCACTTAATGATTTTTAAAAAATTGATGAGTGTTAATGTGGATTATGGTACTATAGCAATCTTAACTAATTTTGGATCATTGCTAGCTATTATAATATTATTTTGGGATGATATAGTAAAAATTATTAGAGGTTTCTTTAAATATTTAACTAAGAAAGATGAAAAGTCAAAAGCTGATTATAAGTATGCTTGGATGATTGTACTTGGATGTATTCCAGCAGGATTAATGGGACTTGTTGTTAGTTACTTTGATTTATTTGATAAAATAGAAAATAACATAAAAATAGTAGGTGTTTCTTTAATTATTACAGCAGTTTTATTATTTATAATAAGAAATTTCAAAGGTAAAAAAGATGATAGTAAAGTAGGTATTAAAGAAGCATTAACTGTTGGGTGTTTTCAAATCCTTGGACTTTTTCCTGGGATAAGTAGAAGTGGTTCTACTATAGTAGGTGGTATGACTCAAGGTTTAAAAAGGGATACTGCGTTTAAATATTCATTTATGCTTTATATACCTATGAGTTTCGCTGCAATGGGCCTTGAGATATTTGATTTAAAAATAGATTTTAGTTTAATAGGTTATTATATAGCGTCTGTTTTGATATCACTGGTAGTAACTTTACTTGTAACTAAATGGTTTAGAAAAATTGTAAACAATGGAAAACTAATATATTTTTCAATTTACTGTTTCATAGTTGGAACATTAGTAATATTATTCTTAAAATAATAAAATTATAAAATAAAAAAAAGATTACTCTAAATATTTGGAGTAATCTTTTTAACTTTATAAATACCATGTCCAGATTTTTTAATGTCTGCATTTTCTATTTCTAAAGTTGTAACATTAATGTTATTTAAACCATAAAAAGATTTAAGTAAATTCGTCATAGTTTTATATATGAATACTGCACTATCATAATTTTTATTATTTATATTGTATATAATAGCTGGAATATATGAATCAAAATATTTTTTTGCAATTGTTTCTTTTTGGCTATCATTATTAAGTGCATCTGCAATTTTTGGACCTATAATATCATATTCTACTAATATTGATTTATATTTTTCCTCTTTTTGCAATACATCTTTTCTAAATTTTCTCATTGTTTCTAAATATACATTATTATCAGGCATTTTTAATATATTACATAACATAGTAGTTAAATAACAACCACCACTGCTTGCGTGTTCATTAGAATAGCGCCAAGCATTCTTTATAGAGTTATAGTCTCTATCGTATGCTGTACAAAATCTATCGCATTCTGGATCTGTAGCTAAATGAGATTCCCATTTTTTTTCACAAGGAAATTTTCCATATAAATCTCCTTTTCCAGGCTCTATATTTAAATAAGTGCATTCACCACAAGTTTTTGACATAATTTCACCTCGTTGTTTTTATACTCTAACACTATTTTTGTAATAAGTCAATTAGAAATGTGCTATAATGGAATAGGGAGAGTTTTATGAGTAAAGTAGTAAAAGACAAAGTTAAGCATTTAGTTATACATTTAATTTCATTTTTAATAAATTATTTAATATTTATATTTTTAATGATTTTTATTAATAAAAATAACGGTGTAGGAATAAATATAGTTAACTTAATTGCTTGGATAATTTCTATGTTATTTATATTTTATATAGATAATAAATATGTACCTGATTTAGTAGAAGAAAATAATAGTAGTGAATTATTTAAATTTATCCTTATAAGAATATTTAGTTTAATAATAGAATCCCTAATTATATATATTTTTATAATTATATTGAAAAATAATTATTATTTAGTTAAGCTTATTAGTTTATTATTGTTGTTTATTTTTAATGAATTTTATGTTAGACATATAAAATTTAAATAAAAAAATATTAGAAGACATTTTCTAATATTTTTTTGTTTTATTAACAATTTGGTGCGAGTGCTGTAGTAGTCTACAACTTTTACACATATATAACGAATTGATATATTGAAATCAATCATCACATTAATTTTAATACAATTTGAAAAATTATGATATATCTTTACCAACAAAAACATTATAAATTTCATTATATCTATAACTTAGTTTTGCATAATTGGAATCTGGTACTAATATATTAAGTTCTACTAATTTATCAATTAAACTAGAAACGGTATTTCTTGATACGCCAGATTCTTCTTCAATTTCTTTTTTTGTGAAAACGATTTGCCTCATTATTGCAGGCATAATTCTATAAACAGCATTACTTTTTAAAATTTCTAATTTTTTCATATCTTTTATATAGATTTGTTTTATTCTATTTATTTTTGCTATGTAATTATTACATTGTTCTATTATACATTGTAAAAAGAATTTGATAAATCCAAGCATATTTCCCTTTCTACTTTCATTTAAAAATTTATGATAACTGGGCTTATATAATTCTATTATTTCCGACAAAAATAAAATAGGTTCTTCTTCTGTTAATAAAGCTAATTGAATAGGGATTAATGCTCTACCTAATCTTCCATTTCCATCTCTATATGCGTGTATCGTTTCAAATTGTGAATGAGAAATTGCTAGATTTATAAATAGGGGATCAATATATGCATTATTCATGTATTCAAATAAATTTTCTAATAAAATAGGAACATCTTCTGGTACTGGTGGGACAAAAATAGCTTCTTCTATAGTACAACCTTTTGGACCTGTCCAGTATTGTATATTTCTAATTTTTCCTGGCTCTTTTTCATTTCCTCTAACGCTATCAAGTAATATTTTATGAATACTATTTAAAAACTTAATATTTATTTTATTATTTTCTTTTAAATAATTTTTGGAATATTCAATAACTTTTTTTAAATTTTGTATTTCTAAATTATCATCTGTTTTAGGCATGTATTTTAAATAATACATATCGTCTTGTGATATTTGAGTTCCTTCTATTTGTGTTGATTTTAAACTTTCGCTTAAAATAATAGAGTCTAAAAAAAATCTTGAGTCAAACTGACTATTTTTTAAATTTGATTTGTATTCTCCGTATTTTAAATTAGCTTCTGAAATTAGACTTATTAACTCTTTATCAAGTGTATATTGAATTGGCAATTTGTCTACTTCAAATGGTTTCATATTATTTCACCTCGATAAAATTATATCATATTTTATGGCAAAAAGTAAATAAAAATGCACAATATTTTCGAAATATTGTGCATTTTTGAGTTTTTAAGACAATTTTTGCACAGTCGTAGTGCATTTTAGTATGTAAATTCGAAAAGTTCGAATAACTATCAATCTGGTGCGGTATAACCACAGCTTACGAACGTTGTTCTCTTTCTAAAATAATATTAACATTTTATTTAAATAATTGCAATATATTTGAAAAATTATATAAAAATATTGTATAATGTAATTGTTTTTATGGGGTGATATGTTATGGCAATTGAAAAAATGATAATTAAAGGTATAAGATCATTTGGTAGTGAACAAAATATTGAATTTGCAATTCCAAATGGAAAACCCGGAAGTGGACTAAATATTATAGTTGGCGCTAATAATAGTGGAAAATCTACAATAATTGAAAGTTAAAATATTATATCTAAACGAACTGATCTATTTTCTGAAGAAATAAGAAATAAAAATAATGATGGAAAAGCAGAGATATATTTAAAATTTAATGATGGAAATGAATATTTAATGAAATCTACTGATAAATGTGGTGCGTTTGCAGAAAGGTTTCATAATAATCAAAAATGTGATTATGAAATGATGCCAATTTTAATATTATCTACCAAAAGGTCTTTTTCATCATATTTTAGTAATTATAGTCGACCTATGAGTGAATATATTTCTAGTAGTATTGGCGATGATTATAGAAATGGATCATCTAATAATGATACTTTTGGTGGAAGAATATTGGAAATATTTAAAAATGATTTAGAAGGTTATACAAAGGAATTAAAATATATTTTTCCTACTATTCCTGATTGGACTTTAGATTCTACAAACCGTCAGTTAGAAATAAAGTTTCCAATGAATAATTCTTCACATAATAGCAATGGTGCTGGAGAAGGATTAAACAATTTATTTGTAATTGTAGATTCATATTTAAATACAGATGATAATTGTACTATAGTTATTGATGAACCAGAAATTTCTTTGCATCCTGATATACAAAGAAATTTGTTAGATAAATTGATTGAGCAATCAAAAAACAAGCAAATAATAATTACTACTCATTCGCCCTATTTTGTTGATTTTTCAATTTTAGAACATGATGGAAAAATTTTTAGAGTAGTAAAAAGAGAAGATGATAATTCATACATATATGGATTAAATAATACTCACTTTAAATACATTTCTAAAATAATAAATAATGATAATAATCCACATATATTAGGAATAGAGGCGCGCGAAATATTGTTTTTAAACGACAACGTTATTTTAGTAGAGGGACAAGATGATATAGTTGGTTATAAAAAAATATTTCAACAAAGAAATTTTAATAATTATGGTTCATTTTTTGGTTGGGGATTAGGTGGCTCAGGCAATTTTGAAAATATACTACCACTTTTTCAAGATTTAGGATATTTAAAGGTTTTTTGTATTGCTGATGGAGATTCTAATTCATTGAAAAAATTTAATAAAATTAAATTACGATATACAAATTACTATTTTTATAATATAAAAGCAGATGATATAAGAAATAAAGTTTTATCGAAAAGGGGGAATAAATTATTAAAATCAATAAGTCAAGAAATAGATAACGAAAAAAATGAAAACATCAAAAATTTATTAGTCGAGATGACAGAATTCATAAAATCAAAAGAAAGAAATGGATTGGTAAGTGATTTAAATGTTTGTGATGTAAAAACTCAATATGAAGAAGATGTAAAAAATCTAATAGAGGAAATAAAAAAATATTTTAATATTAAAGCAGAAATAAAAGAAAATGTAAGTTCTAATTTATCAATAGTTTCTGAAGAGATTAAAGTAGTAAATGCTTGCTTAAAAATATCCCTTGATTATGAAAAATTAAAACAGACAATAACTAAATTATTTAATATAACGATTGATGGTGGTGGAGGATATTCGGAGGTTATTAAAATAAAAAAATATATTTATGATTTTGTTGAAGAACATGGACTAGGAACAAAAAACAATATAATTAAAATAAAATCAGTAATTAGAATAAATATAAAAACTAATAAGGTGTTGCATAAAAAAATAAGAATATTAGAAAATACATTTAAACCTAATAAACTAATAACCTTTTTATTTAATAAATTTCCAAAAATCTTTTTAAAAAAATGTTATAAGTAATATTTTATGCGTAAAAACAATTGTTTCATACATAAAACATTCAATTTATTTATAATTTAATTATAATAATTAAACTTAATTTAATTGACAACTTGTGTTTAAAAATTATACAATTATATTGTAGATAGTTGAGGAAATGGGGGAAATTATGATAAATAATTCAATAGAAAACGATTTAAAATTAAAAAAAATACATAAAGGAGAAATAGAAGGAAGTTTAACAGGAATACCAAGCATTGATAAACCTTGGCTAAAATATTATTCTGATGAAGCTATTACATCTGTTTTGCCATCAGTAAATGCGTATGATTATTTATATGAAAAAAATAAAAAACATTTAGGTAGAATTGCTTTAAATTATTTCGGTAGAAAAATAACATTTGAAGAAATGTTTAAAAATGTTGATATAACAGCAAAAGCATTATTAAAATACGGAGTAAAGAAAGGTGATATAGTATCTGTATCTTTACCTAATACTCCAGAAGCTGTTTATATTTTTTACGCATTATCTAAAATTGGAGCTATAGCAAATATGATAGATCCAAGAACAGGTGTAAAAGGTATTGAAGAATATATTAATGAAGTTAATTCAAAACTTTTAATTATAATAGAAGTAGCTGCCCCTAAAGTAGTAAATGTAAAAGAGAATACAAGTGTAGAAAATGTAATAACAGTATCTCCTGCAGACTCTTTACCTTTAGTTATGAATTTAGGATTTAAAGCAAAATCTTTTGTTGAAAATTTTAAGAATAAAGACAATTCAAATAAAAACAGTGATTTTATTTGTTGGAAGAGATTTTTTGAAGCAGGAAAAACTGATGAAGTATTAAAAACTCAAGATGTAAAAGATGAGGGAAAAGTACCAGTTATGATAGTACATACAGGAGGAACAACAGGAGCTCCTAAAGGTGTATTATTATCAAATGATAATATTAATGCAGTTGCATTTCAAAGTATGTTATTTCCTACTGATTTAAAAAGAGAACATAAATGGCTAGATATTATGCCTCCATTTATTGCTTATGGAATTGGTAGTGGATTACATTTCCCATTAGCAGTAGGTATGGAAACAATTTTAATACCTCAATTTAAACCGGAAGAATTTGATAGTTTATTATTAAAATATAAGCCTAACCATATATCTGGTGTACCATCTCATTGGAATAGTATAATAACAAGTAAAAAATTAAAAGATGTTGATTTATCATATTTAATTTCTTGTGCTGTAGGTGGAGATACTATGGATAGAGATTTGGAAATTGCATCTAATAAATTCTTAAAAGAACACGGATGCAAATATCAAATTACTAAAGGTTATGGTATGACTGAAGTAAATGGTGGAATTGGAAGGACTACAAACGAAAATAATATTATAGGTAGTGTAGGTATTCCTTTTGTAAAATCTACTGTAGCTATATTAGACCCTGAAACAGGAGAAGAACTAGGTTATGGACAAAAAGGAGAAGTATGTATGACAGGACCTAGTGTAATGATTGAATATTTTAATAAACCTGAAGAAACTAAATTAATAAAAAAACAAAAAGAAGATGGAACAGAATGGATACACTCTGGAGACATAGGATATATGGACGAAGATGGTAATTTATTCATAGTTGATAGAATAAAGAGAATAATAGTAAGACACGACGGATTTAAGATATTCCCATCTGCTATTGAAAAAGTAATTCAAATGCACCCAAAAGTAAAAAAATGTAAGGTAGTAGGTATGCCTGATATAAATAGTGTTCAAGGAGAATTGCCTTGTGCTTATATAGTAGTAGATGAAACAACAATTGATTATGAAGAACTAGAAAAGGAAATTTACTTATTATGTGAGAAGAATTTGCCTGAATATTCACAGCCAAGTTTAATAAGATATAAAGATGTAATGCCATTAACTCCAATCGGTAAGGTAGATACATTATCATTAAAAAATGAAATTACTAATGAAATTCTTGAAAATAAAAATTCTAAAAAACTTATAAAATAGTAGCAACAATGTTACTATTTTATTTTTTTATGCTATTGCATTCTAAAAACATAAATAAAAAACAATTTTTTTGATAAATATAGAAAAAAGGCAATAAAGCCCCTTACCCCATAAAATAAATTATGTGGTTATTTAAGTTAATAATTGTTT